>JAYYCN010000272.1:0-6328 GCA_036161795.1 Bacteroidota bacterium | reverse complement strand
ACAGCTGCGATATACACAACGCCCAAGGCTAATCTCAATCCGACAATCCGAGTTAGATTGGTCAATCTACCATTGGCTGCTACTTCTCTTGAAACGTAAGCATTCAACCCTGCATCCAATAATACCGCAAATAGAAGTCCTAAATTAAAATGGACAAAATACTGCCCATACCACTCGTTCCCTAACTGCACCTGAACCGTGCGTTCAATCCATAAAATCCAAATAGGTTTAATCAGCCAATTAAGCGCTTGAAGCCAAAATAAATTTTTTAAGAATGCACGCTGCACGTCGTTGCGAAGGTATGGAATTTCAACTTTAACTTTGCTTGGTGCACGACCTAGAACCGCATTATGCTTGGCTCAATCAATATTCCGCAAGCAAGGATTCCAAATCTCCCTTTTACGGCAGAGAATACAGCGAATTTTATTTCGAGCATACCGTTTACAATCATTTGATTCATCCACAATGGGATCATTTCGGTTCCAATACCCTATACATCAAAATTCTCTTTGTGGATTACGCTGAAGGATTTTGCATCATTGAATTAATCGGAGAATGGAACGATGCCTTATACAACGATATCATGCAACTAAAAAGGGAAGTTCTTGAAATTCTTATGGATTGTAGAATCAATCGTTTTATAATCATTGGTGAAAATGTCATGAATTTTCATGCATCAGACGATTCTTATTACGAAGAGTGGTTTCAAGATGTCGAGGATGGCTGGATTGCCTTTGTGAATTTCAGGGAACATGTCTTGCAAGAGTTGAGAAGTAATGGAATCGATTAATACGTTAATCTTGGCGGGAATCTAGATTATTTATCTTGGCGAAAGTTAGGTCCTCGACAGTTTTACAAAGCATTTGTGGTTTTTTTGGTTAAACGACTCGATTGATTTCTACAAAATTGATTTTCATCTCGGGCTAAATCCGTATTTTTGCACTTCATTATGAGAGAAATTGCCTTTCGCGAAGCACTTAGAGAAGCCATGCAAGAAGAAATGCGCACAGATGAGCGCGTATTTATTCTCGGGGAAGAAGTTGCTGAATACAACGGAGCGTATAAAGTTACTCAAGGTATGTTGGAGGAATTCGGTGAGAAAAGAGTCATCGATACCCCAATTGCTGAATTAGGATTTGCCGGTATTGCGGTTGGTGCCGCCATGAACGGTCTTCGTCCTATTTGTGAATTCATGACATTCAACTTTTCTCTTGTTGCCATTGATCAGGTTATTAACTCAGCGGCGAAAATGAACAGCATGAGTGATGGTCAGTTTACATGCCCCATGGTTTTTAGAGGACCAACCGGTAGTGCAGGTCAATTGGCGCAACAACATTCCCAGAACTTTGAAAATTGGTACGCAAATACACCCGGTTTAAAAGTTGTTGTACCAAGTAACCCAGCCGATGCAAAAGGTTTGTTAAAAACAGCCATTCGTGATGAAAATCCAGTGATTTTCATGGAAAGCGAGCAAATGTACGGTTTTAAAGGTGAGGTACCAGAAGGTGAATATTCCATTCCAATTGGAGTAGCCGACGTGGTAAAACAGGGTGAAGATGTAACCATCGTAAGCTTTGGGAAAATGATGCTTCGTTGCCATGATGCTTTAAAAGCTCTTGAAAACGAAGGAATAAATGCTGAACTCATTGATCTTAGAACAGTAAGACCCATTGATTACGATACCGTTATAAACAGCGTTAAAAAAACCAATAGACTGGTAGTTGTAGAAGAGGCTTGGCCGTTAGCGAGTATTTCATCTGAATTAAGTCATATCGTTCAAAAACGAGCATTTGACTATCTAGATGCCCCCGTTCATCGTGTAACAAGCATGGATACCACCTTGCCATATGCTTCTACATTCGTGGAAGCTTATCTACCGTCAGTTGAACGTATAGTTAAAGCGTGTAAAGAAGTAACTTACAAAGGTTAATTCACTAAAACCATCGGTTTTTCACCTTCTTGCACATCCGTGCATTCACCTATAACCCAAACTTCTTGGTTGGTTAAGCTAAGAACGTTTTGGATTTCATTTGGATCGCATGTAAACAATAACCCACCGTTGGTTTGAGGATCTACCATCCACGGGAATGCCTCTTGATTATTCATGATTACCGAATGCTCGTATTCGTTCCAATTCCTCATCGCATTATCTGGCAAAATAAATTGCTTAGCCAGAGCATCTGCCTCTTTTATTAAAGGTAATTCAGCAAATGTTAGCTGTATATTTACTCCGGAAGCAATGGCTATTTCTGTTGCATGTCCCAACAACCCAAAACCTGTGATATCCGTCATGGATCGAACCGATGGGAATGCGCTTAACCTCTCTCCCAAATGATTACTTTGCGTTAAATAATGAAACAATTTTTCATCTTGGGAAGCAACAGATATTCCTCTTTTATGTGCAGCTGCCAGCATACCTATACCCAAGGGCTTAGTCATGCAAATAATATCACCTGCCTTCGCCATCGCATTGGTTCTCAATCGTTCAGCATCAACAAGTCCCGTTACACTTAAGCCAAACATGGGATCTTTCACATCCACACTATGACCTCCTACGAGAGGGACACTAAGTTCTGAACACAAGGCTTCCCCGCCTCTCATGACTTCCTTCGCCATTCCTATTGATAAGGAATCTAGAGGCCAAGCCAATAACGCGTTTGCCATGATTGGTCTTCCTCCCATTGCATAAATATCGCTTAACGCATTGGCCGCTGCAGCCTTACCAAAAACGGTAGGTTCATCCACCATAGGCGTAAAAAAATCTACCGTTTGCAAGAGATATTGACCATTACCCAAATCATAAACAGAGGCATCATCATTTGAACTATTACCCAATACAATTTTATCCCCTTCCTTCAGCTGATAACGCATACCATCTAAAATCTCTTTTAAGGTTGACGGTTGAATTTTACATCCACATCCGCTGCCTTTGGAGAGTTGGGTTAATCTCGAGGATTCTTGCATACACAAATTTACGCTTATCAAAATTGAATTAGGGGATATCCCCCATAAGCGTGTTTTATATTATGTAACCAATCAACAACAACATGAATACTAAACCTCTCTTAAAAATTATCTTTTCTGTGGGATTCTTGGCTTTAGTATGGTCATTCAAACCAAGTGAATCCCATGACTATAAGCGCGAAATAATGCATGATGCATTCCAAGCCAAAGAATTACTTAGCTATCGCATCCACTACGGAGTATTAAATGCAGGTACCGTTGATATGTCGGTTTCTAAGCCGTTAAACATCCATAATAAAAAGGCCTATAACTTTAAAATAGAAGGGCGTACCAATAAAAGCTTCAACTGGTTGTATAAAGTCCGTGACAAATTTGAAAGCTGGGTAGATGCCAGTAGTCATACTCCCCTTCGATATGCTAAAACCGTACGTGAAAACGACTATTACCATCAAGATGTGGCTATCTATAATCACAAGGAAAAGTATTTGCGCAATAAAGAGGGCAAAATAAACATTACCCAGAACACGCAAGACTTAGCATCGGCTATCTACTTCATGAGACAGTTGGATTTTAAAAACAAGCCGCTCAATTATGCCTACCCGATGGATATTTACATCGATAACGAAATCTATAACTTAAAGGTAGCCTACAAAGGCAAAGAAACCATACAAACCGACCTTGGAAAGGTTCGTTGTATCAGGCTTCAACCCGAAATGGTGGTAGACAGAATATTCAAAGAGAAGGATGCGTTAACGGTTTGGGTTAGTGACGATAAAAATCACATTCCTGTTCGAATAGAAGCCGCAATATATGTGGGTTCATTAAAAGTGGACCTTACCCGTTACAAAAACTTGAAAAATCCTTTTCAAAGTTTGCTTAAAAAGAAATAGTTAGTACTCGCCAACAAATACGCGATTAACTCTTGACGAAATGGAAGTTAGGATTTCATAAGGAATGGTTCGACCTCGGTCGGCCATTTCATTTATGGAGTTATTAGGCCCAAAAATCTCTACCTCATCTCCTTCCTGAACATCTAGACTGGTAATATCTACCATGCACATATCCATACAAATGCTACCCACAAAAGGCACAAACTGACCTCGAATAAAAGCAACACCATTTCCATACCCAAAACTTCTGTGTAGGCCGTCCGCATAACCAATATTTAATGTAGCAATGGTTCTATCTTGTTTAGAAAATGAGTTAGAACCATATCCTACACTTTCGCCAGCAGGAACATTTCTGATTTGTGAAATACTCGCAATTAAAGCTGATGTCGTTTTTAATCCAATCTCAATATTTTTTGAAGGGTCGAATCCATATAAACCAATCCCCAAACGCACCATATCGTATTGCTTTTCAGGAAAACGTACAATTCCCGAACTATTCAATACATGTCGCATTGGCTTGTAACCCAAAGCCGAAATCCATTGGTTGGATCGATCTTCAAATAATCTAAATTGTTGTTGATTAATCTCGTCTTTCTTTTGATCTTCAGCTGAAGCTAAATGCGTAAAGATTCCGCGAATCTGAATATTGGGAGGTATCATTGAGATTAACTCATGAATATCCTCATCGTCAAAACCCAAGCGATTCATACCGGTATTCAACTCTATATGGCAGCGAATTGGTTTACCCTCAGCCGTTCTTATGAGATTCTGTAAACTGGAAACACTAAAGACAACCGGCTCCAATGCATAATCCAAGGCTATTTTATAAGCATCTGTATCTGAATTCATCACCATAATAGGAGCTTGCACTCCTGCCTGTCTTAAAGCTTGACCTTCGTCAGCAAAGGCAACTCCAAAATAATCAACGCCTTGATTCTCTAACATTCTTGAAACTTGAAATTGACCGCTTCCATAACCCGACGCCTTGACCATAACCATAGTTTTAACCCCTTTTTTTAATAGGCTTCTATACTTCTCTAGATTATGTCTAATATGATCTAAGTTGATTTCTAAAAAAGTAGAATGCGACTGCCTTTTCAATGCTTTAACAATGGATTCCATCCCAAATGAACGTCCTCCCTTTATAAGGATGCAAGCATCTTTGATTTCATCAATTTTCTCTGAAGATAAAAAGGACTCTACGCTTTCATAAGCTGGTTGTAATCTTGAGTCTCCAATCCAAACTAGCTCATCTACACCATGATTAAGACACATACTTTTCACTTGGTCTAAATCACATTTTTGGTCCAAGAAAGGACTAAGAACCGTTATTTTACGCTTACCTCCAGCTTGTTCTTTTAGTACTTGCAGTGCGACGATCAAACTCTCTACATCGTTTGAATAACTATCATTTACAATGGTATTATTCCTCTTGCCTTGATGTATGGATAATCTATTCTCTAGTGGATATAGCTGCTTAAATCGATGTATATGTTCTTCATCCCATCTCTCCAAGGCTACTAATACAGAGAAGCAGGTCATGGCATTCGCCACGGATGCTTGATCGGAAAAAGGAATTTCCAAAACGTGTTCCATGGAACGATATTTAAACTCAATAGTGGACCCTTTATCCGTGGGTTGTTGATTCAAAATAGTGTAGCTAGCCAGTTCATCTTCTCCCCAGGTGATCCATTTTGTCAATGGCTGTTGTTTCTTCCAATCGCTTAAAGCATCAGACCATATATCCTGATCTTTTGGAAAGACCACAACGTCCGCATCTTTACATAAAATTGCTTTTTCACTTGCTTTAGCCGCGCGATTGCTAAATCCTTCATCATGTGCGGACCCCATATGAGTCAATACCGCTAAAGATGGTTTTATCATTTCCCATAGCTCTGCCATTTCACCTGGACGAGAAATTCCAGCTTCAATGATGGCCAAATTGTGTTCTTTTCTTATTCCTAAAATACTTAAAGCAACACCCAATTTACTGTTATAACTACGAGGGCTTCGATGAATTTTAAAATCACTTTGCAGTAAGAACGCTAGCCATTCTTTCACAACTGTTTTTCCGTTGCTACCTGTGACTCCAATAACGGGAATATACAATTGTCTTCGATGATGATTCGCCCATTTACTCAATGCATCTAAAACACACTCCACCTTTAAAAAAGTGGCATCCTCAAACCCATCAGGGATCGACTCAACAAGGAAAATTCTTACGCCCTTAGAATAAGCAGAAGGTATAAACGCATGTCCATCTCTGTGTTCGCCTTGAAGAGCTAAAAATAAAACACCTTTTGTTGAGCCTATGCTTCGAGAATCATAGATGACATCATGGATGATATCGTCTAGGTACTCGCCATTTTGAATCGCCGAAACAGAAATGATTTCCTTTAGATCCCTAGACGAATAGTTCACTGTTACAGGTTTATTTCGGCGCTGTCACCAATATTCAAGCTATGAACTGCTCC
>JAYYCN010000271.1:0-3122 GCA_036161795.1 Bacteroidota bacterium | reverse complement strand
GCTTAAGGCGACATATACTTGTCCTGGTGCAAATGATCGGCCAGCGTCGATAATCACCTTTTCCAATGTTAATCCTTGGCTTTTATGAATGGTAATGGCCCAAGCGAGTTTTAAAGGAAAATGTTTGAAGTTACCCACTTCTTCTTGAATGACACTATCTGTTGATGGATCAACGCTGTATTTTAAATTCTGCCAATCCACACGTTCAACCTCTATCATTTCTCCCTTTGAGGTATCTTCCACGATGATTTTGTCGTCGTTAAGCTCTATGACTTTGGCAATTTTTCCGTTATAATATTTTTTCTCGCTGCTGATGTCGTTTTTAACAAACATGACTTGCGCTCCCACCTTTAGTTCCAATGTGGGTTCTATCGGATATTGACTTTCAAAAAAGTCTCCTCGAATATCTGCATGGTATTTTATGGAATCGTTCTCAATTGCAGCTAGCTTTGATTTATTGATGGATTCGGTGGTTGCATTATGTGAGCAGAGTGTAACAAATCCATCTTCATCTGGCTCGAAATCTGGTTGATAACGCTCCTGTAGGGTTTCAAAGTCGCCCTGATCTAATTCGGCATTTCTTATGTTGTTTAACAAACCGATAAATGCACGATTCGTTTGTCGATAAACTTTGTTGAGCTTCAGCTGCAGAATATCCAAAGATTCATATACCCTGGAATCAAAAAAGAACTCGGACTTGTAATAGGTATCCAAAAGCTCTTTTTCTTGCTGACGTACTACCGGTGGCAATTGAAATAAATCGCCTATTAAGAGTAATTGAACACCACCAAAAGGCTTTTGGTTTCGTCTTGAGTAGCGCAGAGATTCATCGATAGCATCAAATAAATCACAACGAACCATACTGATTTCATCGATGATAAGTAGTTCAAGTGCATTGAAAATATCTTTCTTAACGCGGGGATATTTAAAATGACCTTGCAACATTGGGATATTTTGAGCTTGGTTTGGATCTACATAATCCATCGTGGGTAGAAACATACGTGTAGGCAAGCCAAACATAGAGTGTATGGTACTTCCACCGGCGTTTATGGACGCAACTCCTGTGGGTGCCACCACTACGCAGTTTTTCTCCGTTTCGTTTAGTACTCTCTTGAGGAAGGTGGTTTTTCCTGTTCCAGCTTCACCTGTTAAAAATACGTTACGGTGGGTATTCTCAACAATGTCAAAAGCGGCCTCTGAAACAGATAGAACTTCCATAATACAAAGGTACAATCAATTCATGGAGTTCGTCATTTTCATTAAGTTTGTGAAGTGTCAGAAAGGAGAACATTCAGCTTAAGCCAGGTTACTAAAATCATAGAAGAGAGGGTGAACCAAATGTTTCCTTCGGCATTTTGGGTCAGGGCAGAGATGAATAAATTAAATCACAATGCTTTTTCCGGACACGCATACCCAGAATTGGTTGAAAAGTCAAATGGAAAGGTGATTTCAGAAATGAGAGCTACATTTTTTCGCTCCGTTTTTCAACGATCAAATGAACAATTTGAAGAAGCGGTAGGTCAACCTCTTCACGATGGCATAAACGTCCTACTTTATGTGAAGATATCCTTTAGCTCTATTTATGGGTTGTCCTTAAATATCCTAGATGTAGACCCAAGTTATACCATAGGTGAATTAGAGCGCGAAAAACAAGCCACCATCAACAAACTCAAGGAAGAGAGGATATTTGACTACAATAAGAAAATTAAACCTCCATTACTGATGCAACGCTTAGCGGTAATAACAGCGGAGGGGTCCAAAGGGTATTCTGATTTTAAATCAGTCTTAGAAACTAATCCAGCAGGGTATTCATTTTATTTACATGTTTTTCCCGCAGTAATGCAAGGTGATGCGTCTCCTCCGAGTATTCTAAAGCAGTTAAAGTTGGTCAAAAGAGTACTCCCACATTTTGATGCGGTTGTTATTATCCGGGGTGGTGGAGCTGAAGTGGGGATGACCTGCTACAACGACTATAATTTATCACGAGAGGTGGCGACTTTTCCTATTCCAGTTTATAGTGGAATCGGGCATAGTACCAATTTAACTGTGGTAGAACAAGTTTCACACCGTCATGGTATAACACCTACACAAACGGGGCAATATTTTATTGATCACCTAGAAGAAATTGAGCAACCATTGATTCAAGCCTTTAACCTTATCAAAACGGAGGTACCAAATATTCTTGAGGAGAGTAAAGCAAGGATCGCTATTGCGGCAAAGGAGATACGTTCTATTACCCGCATGAGGGTAAGTACACTGGTTCAGAATCAAATAACTTGTCGTTTTCGATTGAAAGAAGTTGTGGGAGATTATGTTATTCGGGAATCAAAAAGTCATCAAAATTGGGCTAATCAACTCCTACAATCAAGTACTAAGTTGATCAATAAACAAGAAACAAGCCTGCTGCGAGCAAGTCAAAATTTGTCTTTTATTAGTAAGTCGGTTTTGAAGGATAAACGAAGGGATATAGAGGGAGTAGATAGTAGTTTACGCTTGCTTAATCCACAGAACCTACTAAAGCGAGGATATAGCATTACCAGTCTGAATGGCAATATTGTGAGATCCTCTAACGAAGTAAAGAAAGGGGATGAATTAACTACCAAAACAGCCGAAGGAGCCATACAGTCCATAGTAAAATAATAAGATCATGACCAAAGAAAAGTTAAACTACAGCGATGCATACGAGGAATTACTCGCGATCATTGAAGACATTGAAAACGGTGATATTTCAGTGGATGTCCTATCTGAAAAAGTAAAAAGAGCCAGTGTGTTGCTTAAATTCTGCAAGGACAAATTACATCAAACCGAAGTAGATGTAGATCAGATTTTAAAGGATTTAGAAGGGGAGGGTTAGATTACCTCCTGAATGGATATTTCTTCTGCTAAAACTTTAGAGATTTACACCATTCTCTTATTTCTTCACGGTCCTTTTTTGATTGAGTATTATTATCAATTTTATGAGCTGAACCGAATGGAGGAGGCATCACTAACTCGTCCAGAGGGTAATTTTCAAAGTGTTTGGTACATTGTGGTCTATGACAGGAGGTACAAGAATTTTTTAGGTCCTTATTATTATAAGGTTGTTCAAATTCTTTTCCAATTACATAATAATTAGGATTGGT
>JAYYCN010000270.1:0-4871 GCA_036161795.1 Bacteroidota bacterium | reverse complement strand
GTACGCTCATAAGCTCCACTCACAGCGTCTGTAAATTTCGCTTTGAGGGACTTATAATCGTCAGGATAGGTTAAATGTAAACCGGTAGACACATAGCGGTCATGACGAGCTTTCCAAGCCTTGGTAGAGTCTTCTGCTGAAGCCTGTAGCGCTTTCAATTGAGCAACTTCTTTGTTCAAATCGCCTATTAACACTTCCACTTTACTCTCTTCAGCTACACCTAAAGGATTTGTACCAGAGATGAAGTTGAAGTTCTGGTTACCCAACTGTTGGTCATCCCCAGCATAACGGGCCTTCCAACCAAACTGATAAGCGAATACTTCAATATCTTCAGTGTCTTTTGAAACCTCACCCGTAATTTTTGACCAGGTAGTGAAACCCCTCAAAACCAAAAATGTCAAAACGATGGTAGGTACAATGGTCCAAATGACCTCTAGTTTATTGTTGTGAAAATAATAAAGAGCCTTGCGATTTTTATTGTAACGATAACGGTACATGAAATAAAACAACAAGAACTCAGTTACTACAAATACAAAAAAGGTAAAACCAAAGGTCCAGTAGAACATAGAATCATATGTCTCACCATGAAGGGAAGATGAATCCCCAAGTAATGCATACTGCCCATGATACTTAAGCTCCCAAAAAACACCTGCCAGACTTAAAACAATAAAAATGATGGCAATCCACGCATTGATATTATTCCAACTCAACACTGATTTTCCCGTTATCTTTTCAGTTAAAGTACCAATGTCGAATGCGCGAGCGATAACCAAAATTACTAGAAGGGCTAAAACCCAGGTTAAAATGCTCACCCAGTCCCAATTGGCTGGGCTAAATTCTTTTGGTGGCTCAACCACATCTGCAGCTGCCATCAGGATCCAAGGAGTTAATACTGTAGTAAGCATTAACAAGGCTTTCTTGATAAACGAATTCGGGCGAATTCTAAGGGTATCAAATTTCATGTCTTTTTCCGAAAATGGGGTTCTCACTGCAAATTTAACATTTCGCGTGAGTTATTCGGCCAATCCTATGCCTTTTTTTCAATTTTGAACCCTCCTTCGAATAGGCCAAATGAACAATTCGTTTTCTACTTTTTAATATTCAACGAGTTGCATCTCTGTATGCCCTAGACAATGTATGAAAATCTGTAACCGACAAGGCCTCCGCACGCAACGTTTTCCACTCCTCTGGTAAGTGAAGTTTTGGATATTGCATTATCATACTTTTCAGTGAGTTAGATAACGTTTTTCGCCGTTGTGAAAAAGCCTGTTTAACGATTTGACGTAAAAACTTCCACTCGGGTAGATCCTCATAATGGGTCCGCTTGGCAATCATAACCGCGCTATCTACGGAGGGCGGAGGAATGAAACTTTCTGGTGGCACCAAAAAGGAAACCTCACAATCAAAAAAAGACTGTAGTAAAACACTCGTTACCCCGTAGGTTTTGTTGCCATGAACAGCGCAAAATCGTTCAGCTACTTCCTTTTGAAACATCCCAGCAAACAACACGACATTCCAATTTTCTTCAAGAATTTTAAAAGCTATTTGTGTAGATATATTGTAAGGGTAATTGCCAATTACAGCGATTTTCTTCCCTTCAAATTGAGATACATCCAATTGTAAAAAATCACCCTCCCATAGCTTCAGTCCCTGTGCCCAATCGGCTGATTTCAAATAGGCAACAGACTCTGAATCTAACTCCACACATAATAATTTATCGCCCCAGTACTTATATAAATGCTCGGTTAAAACACCCGTACCAGGTCCAATTTCTATGACTTGGTCCACGTCTTCACCCTCAATAAGTTCAGCCGTACTGATCGCCACATTTTCATCGTTTAAAAAATGCTGACCAAGGTGCTTTTTCGCCTCAATACCTGAATGGCTACCTCTATGTTTTACTTTCCCCAATGAATCAAATAGTATTTCTTTACTGTTTCTTTCAAAGCCGCAAGGTTATAATTATCAGAGGATTCTGCAACGTCAGAAACACTCCCGTTTTTTCTTAAAATCCGAATCCCCCCTCCTTCAGTTTTGTAGGCATGGTTTTCTAAGATCCCTGTTTTTACAAAATAGTTGAGCGCCTCACTTTCTGAAACATTAAATTTCTGCATGGCTTTTTCTGTAGCTTCAGCCACCAAATTAGGACTCGTTTCCATGTTGGAGATAAATACCTTCGGTAATTTCCGGTAGAGCAATCGTTGACATAGAGTCGATAAAATTGGGTCGGTATGAAATTGCCATTGCTTTACACTTGCCATTATATCAATGTCATCTAGGGCTAAAAACAAGTCTAATGCCTCATCATCGAAGGTTTCTTCGTTTATTTCATTCATCAAGAAATGCAATAGTGGGTGATAATTACCCAAAACATGCCCTTGTGTAGCGAGCATCCTGGCCCTGCGTAAAATCGAAACCAATATAGAATCAGCGGCAATAACCGTTTTATGCAGATATACCTGCCAATACATGAGCCGACGTGCAATTAAGAACTTCTCAACAGAATAGATGCCTTTCTGTTCTACCACTAAGTTGCCATCTGCCACGTTCAACATGCTGATAATTCTCTCTCCACCTACAATGCCTTCACTAACACCCGTATAAAAGCTGTCTCGGAGCAAATAATCCAAGCGATCCATATCGAGTTGACCCGAAATCAGCTGGCTCAAAAAAGGTTTAGGTTCATATTTATTGAGAAAGATTCGAATAGCAATGGATAATGCTCCTTTAAAATCAACATTCAGACGATGCATGATCCGAGTAGAAATATCTTCATGATGAACACCTTGAATCAAGGTGTGCTCCAATGTATGTGAAAACGGGCCATGGCCAATATCGTGAAGTAAAATGGCTAATGCAGCACCCTCAAATTCTTCTTCTAAAATGTCAACACCCTTTCGTCGGAGGGATTCCATGGCTTTAAGCGTAATATTCAACGCTCCTAACGCATGATGGAAGCGCGTATGAGTAGCCCCTGGGTACACCCAATCACTCATTCCCAATTGACGGATTCTTCTCAACCTTTGAAAATAGGGATGCTGAACAACATCATATATGAGCTCATTCGGTATAGTAAGAAATCCGTGAAGTGGGTCGTTGATTATCTTATTCTTGTTTTGAGACACGTGCAGGCAAAATTACGATTTCTCATCCCAAATTAGGTTTCCTTCCGGATCTGGTCTACGCTCCCCCACCTCTTCCAAAAATATTTGAATTTGGTATTGCATGGGGTCATTGGGTCGAATTTGCAAATAGCGTTCATAGGCATAAACCATATCAATCCACTCTTTATCCGTAATGCCTTTTTGGTGCATTCTCACTCGATAAATGTTTCCGATATATAACCATGCCCGAGGATCCACCTCACTCCCATCCATGGTCACTGCGAGTCGCTCTTCATACTTTTTAATGTACCGTTTAAAATAAAACAATGCACTATCCTCATTGGGTACGGCTATGTAGGCCCTAGCAATTCTGTAATACACGGGTACGTATTGTGAGTCTTGAAATCTTAATCGCTGTAGCCATTTGATGGATTCATCATGTTTCTTTTGACACGTCAAACAAGATGAAATGGCTAAATAGTCTTGTCTTAATGAATCCGTTGCATACAACTGCTTATAAATTCGAAGCGCTTCACTGCAATATCCCTTTGATAACATTTTAGAAGCACGTTGACGGGGAGTGTGCCCAAAGTCATCAAATCCCTGCGCCGATAAAACTTTAGCAGCGAGAAACACAAATAAAAACAATGAGCGCCTCTTAAACATCTTAAACAAATGTAACCTAGAATGCTGAAATTCGTGCTTGTGAGGTTAATATGGATTTGCTTGGTCATGCTTACTTTTAGCTCTTGTGAACAACAATGGCAAAGGAGCAAAGGCGAAATCTCCAATCATTTTATTGCTTTAAAAGGTTTTAATGGCCTTGAGATAGGACAAAAGTTCAATGTCTATTTAAGAAATGACACTGCGCTTGAGGAAGGGGTGGAAATACGATACTTCGAAAATCTGGTAGAGAATATCACATGGAATATTCATGACAGTATCTTATCCATCAGGGATGAGAACCCAGCAAAATGGACGAAAGACCTTTCAGATAGCATTGCCGTCGTCATCAATTGTCACCATTACTCAAAGTTAAAGATTGAGGGATCCAGTAAATGGGTTTGCATGGACACATTGAAAACAGATGCACTCACTATTGAAATGAATTCAGTTCAAGACCAACATATTTTATCGGTTACTAAAGCCCTTACTGGTAAGTGTGGTAATCTAGGGAAATTAAACTTGAACGGTTTTGGAACTATTTTTTCTTGGACCATTGAAGCAGGAGGAGCACTTAATGCAGAAAACTTCCGTAGCCATGATACCTACTTATGGCATTACACCACTCATGATGCAGGGGTTCACCCCGAGCGCCAAGCTTTTTTATATCTTTATAATTCAGGGAACATAATACTTCCGGATACACCTTCTTACGAATTAAAAATCAATAAATTTGGCTCTGGTCAGGTTTTAATCAAAAAATGAATATAACTATACTACTCATAGCCACTATCGTAATCATGCAAGGACTAGCTGATTCAAAACCAGAGTTATTGCAAAAACTCATGTTTTCAAGTGAGCGAATCCGAAATCACAAAGAATACCACCGATTGATTAGTCCTTTTTTAGTCCATTCCGGATGGGTACATATATTGATGAATGGTATAGCATTGTATTATTTCACGCCCATTGTTGAATATACGTTTGGCGTGGCACCTACATTCCTATTCTTTTTATTTTCAGTTCTAGGGGGATCTTTATTATCACTCAGAGCCAGAAGAAGAGATGCAGATTACCTCGCGGTTGGAGCCTCAGGGGGAGTTA
>JAYYCN010000269.1:0-3652 GCA_036161795.1 Bacteroidota bacterium | reverse complement strand
CATTCCTAAAATTACCGGTGTTTTACTGGAAGAAAGAAGTAATGAAATACCCTTTGAGTCGTTCATTTCTCATTGCCCTGAATGTGATACTCCATTAATCCGTAAGGAAGGAGAAGCACAGCATTATTGCCCCAATTCTGACAACTGCCCACCTCAGATCATTGGAAAATTAGAACATTTTATTGCTCGGAAGGCAATGGATATCGACTCTATTGGTTCCGAGTTGTGCGAGACCTTATACGAATCGGGTTTGGTGCGATCGGTGGCTGATTTTTATGCCCTAACTGCCGAGGACTTGAAGACAATAGATCGCATGGGAGAAAAAAGTATACAGAACATACTAAATGGTATTCAAGAAAGTAAAAAACAACCATTTGAACGCGTATTGTTTGCCCTGGGTATTCGTTATGTAGGTGAAACCGTAGCCAAGAAACTTTGTAAAGCGTTTAACTCCATCGTGCGCTTGTCAAAAGCTAATCAGGAAGAGCTCCTTGATGTAGATGAAATTGGTGAACGAATAGCGGAGAGTATACATTTTTACTTCTCCGATAAGTATAACGCACTGTTGATTGAACGATTAAAGAGTTTCGGTTTGAATTTTGAATCAGAGGCCTCTGTTTCTTTAGGGCAACAATTGGTTGGTCTTACCATTGTGATTTCTGGTGTTTTTGAAAAACACAGCCGTGAACAACTAAAGGCTCTTGTTGAAGCACATGGTGGTAAAAATGGATCTGGAGTTACCTCAAAAACATCTTATTTATTGGCAGGAGACGGAATTGGTCCTTCAAAATTGTCAAAAGCTGAAAAATTAGGCATTCCTTTGTTGTCAGAAGATGATTTTATAGCCTTGATTGAATCATGAACGCTCCCTTATCCAAACGAAGTAAAATCAAAGATGTCTTGTTACGGATCAAAACGAACCGTATCAAAAATACTCAGAAATCTATCGCATTTAAGGAAATCAAAACAGCCGTGATATTCACAGGTCTGTATCAATACCAAGAACAACAAATATTGATTGATCAGTTTGTGGATGATTTTAAACAATCCAATATCAAAGCCGTGCTAATCATCCTTTATCCTACCAAGGACCCAAATACCATTTCGATTGCCCCACCCAGTGGGCACTTGCATTTATGCTTGAAAGACATCAATAATATTGGGTTTCCTAAATCGGAGCGGGCTAATTCTTGGAATGCCTCAGTCGATTTATTTATTAATCTCAATGCTGTATTTTCTTATGCAGACATGGGAATGGCACTTGCTTCAAAAGCATCCTATCGAGTATCTCCATATTTGAAAGAATATAAACCCTATTACAATATACTTCTTAAAGCCCCACAGGATGACAATTTGAATAATTACCTTTGTTCTGTCACAGATTTTTTCAAGCATTTACAATGATGAATTTTAAAGGAGCGGGTACGGCATTAATCACACCCTTCAAAAGTGATTTATCCATTGATTTTGATGCACTAATACGCATCATAAATCACCAGATAGAGAACGGCACCAATTATTTGGTCGCTCTAGGCACTACAGGTGAAAGCGCTACCTTGTCAGCACAGGAAAAACGTGATGTTATGGATTGCATTATCCAAGCAAATGGCAATCGAGTACCTCTAGTGATTGGCATCGGTGGAAATCACACCCAAGCCGTTATTAAACAGATTCAGTCTACTAATTTTGACGGATTTTCTGCTTTATTATCCGTAAGTCCATACTACAACAAGCCCAACCAAAATGGAACTATAGCTCATTACAAGAGCATCGCGGATCAGTCGCCGTTGCCGGTAATTTTGTATAACGTCCCTGGTCGAACAGGAAGTAATATGTCCGCTGCAACACAGTTAAAGTTAGCATCTCATCCCAATATTGTAGCGACCAAAGAAGCATCTGGAAATATGGAGCAAATCATGGACATCATCATGAATAAACCAACCGATTTCCATGTCATCAGTGGGGATGATGCACTCACATTTCCCATGATGGCCATTGGCGCATCTGGCGTTATTTCTGTAATTAACCACGCATTCCCTTCTACATTTTCCGGTATGGTAACTGATGCTTTAGAGGGAAGATGGGATGAAGCTAAATCAAAGCATTACCAAATTTTGAAAGCCAGTCAAAAGATCTTTGAAGACGGAAGTCCGGGCGGAATCAAAGTCATGCTAAATCAAATGGGTTTATGCGAAACACATTTACGTGCACCCCTATTCCCTGTAAATAGTACTTTAGAAAACGAATTACGACAGTTGGTTGTTTGAAAACTTATGAACCCAAATCTTGATCCAAGTCAAAATAATTTAAGTAAAGCTGACCGCGATATTGAGAAGGTATTGCGCCCTGCTGATTTTGATGATTTCACAGGTCAGGAAAAGATTTTAGAGAATCTAAAGGTCTTTGTATTGGCAGCCAAACAACGAGAAGAAGCCCTGGACCATATACTATTGCATGGCCCTCCTGGCCTTGGTAAAACTACCTTGAGCCATATTATAGCGAATGCTATGGGTAGTTCCATGAAAATTACCAGCGGTCCTGTATTGGAGAAGCCAGGGGATCTAGCCGGATTACTTACCAATCTTCAAAAGGGTGATGTATTATTCATAGATGAGATACATCGACTGAGCCCGGTAATCGAGGAGTATATGTATTCCGCGATGGAAGACTATCGTATCGATATCATGATTGATACCGGACCCAATGCACGTTCTGTACAAATCGAATTAGAACCATTTACCCTAATTGGAGCTACAACGCGTAGCGGTTTGCTTACAGCGCCGCTTCGAGCTAGATTTGGAATCACATGTCGTTTGGAATATTACACAGCAGAAATCCTATCTACCATTGTAGAACGCAGTGCTGACATTCTAAAGGCCCCCATCCACGATGAAGCCGCATTTGAAATTGCTCGTCGGTCAAGAGGAACCCCCAGAATTGCCAATGCACTACTAAGAAGAACCCGAGACTTTGCACAAATCAAAGGCGATGGAACTATTACATTAGATATTGCTAAATTTGGATTGCAGGCGTTAAACGTAGATGCTGACGGATTGGATGAAATGGATAACCGTATCTTGAGCACCATCATCGATAAATTCCGTGGTGGACCCGTTGGTTTAAATACGATTGCTACGGCGGTTGGTGAAGATGCCGGAACCATTGAAGAAGTATATGAGCCATTCCTAATTCAAGAAGGATACCTGCAACGAACGGCTCGAGGACGCGAAGCAACACATAAAGCTTTTCAACACTTAGGTAAGCTTCCACATCAAGGACACAATCCAAGCCTTTTTTAAGCCCATTACTCTCCCCTATGTTTGAAGATGAACTCATTTCAAAAGCATCTGAATTAGGGTTCTTAGCCTGTGGGATTGCCAAAGCTGAAAAACTTCAAGAATACGAAGATTCACTCCATGAATGGCTTGGAAATGGATACCATGGTGAAATGGGATATATGGAACGAAACATAGAAAAACGTTTGGATCCAAGAGAATTAGTGAAAGGAACAAAGTCAATTATCTGCCTTGCATATAATTACTTCCCAAATCAGCTTCCCGATACCACCGACCCCAAAATTGCCAAGTATGCCTGGGGAGAAGACTATCATAGAGTCGTAAAAGATAAATGTTACGAGCTACTCGATTGGATT
>JAYYCN010000268.1:0-3722 GCA_036161795.1 Bacteroidota bacterium | reverse complement strand
AAGCATGGATTTGCCATCATTGCTCCAGCTTTGTGCGCTTTCCAAGCAGCGGTAACATTACTACCCATCGCATTTGTGCTTAGATAGAATACGTTTCCATATCCTCCTGTACAAAGTAAAACCGCATGTCCTAAATGTCTTTCTAGTTCACAGGTTACTAAGTTACGTGCAATAATTCCACGTGCTTTGCCATCAATTTTAACCACTTCAATCATCTCGTGGCGGGTATACATTTTAACATTACCCAAACCAACCTGGCGTTCTAAAGCAGAGTAAGCCCCAAGCAATAGTTGCTGTCCGGTTTGACCTGCAGCATAGAAGGTACGCTGTACTTGTGTTCCACCAAAAGAACGGTTACTTAAAGTCCCACCGTATTCACGAGCAAAAGGAACTCCTTGAGCCACGCATTGATCTATGATATTCGTAGAAACTTCCGCAAGACGGTGCACATTGGCTTCACGCGAACGATAGTCTCCTCCTTTAATGGTGTCATAAAATAGACGGTATACACTGTCTCCGTCGTTCTGATAGTTTTTAGCTGCATTAATTCCTCCTTGTGCCGCGATAGAATGCGCACGACGGGGTGAATCTTGGAAACAAAAAGCAGAAACTTTATATCCCATTTCCGCTAGGGTAGCGGCGGTGCTAGCACCTGCTAAACCAGTTCCAACAACGATAACTTCAAGGTTCCGCTTATTGGCTGGGTTCACTAAAGGAACCGAACTTTTATATTTTGTCCACTTATTTTCTAATGGACCTTCTGGTATTTTAGAATCTAGTTTCATACGTTTATTTAATTAATTCTAAATGCATTACCACTGGAATTAGGGCAAATACAAGAGGTACAACAACGGAGAAAACTGTACCCAATGTGGCAATGATGGGTGTGTAGGATTTGTGATTGATGCCTAACGTTTGGAAAGCGCTTCCAAATCCATGCAACAAATGATAAGCCAAACCAATACATCCCAAGACATAAATAATTACTGGAACGGGATTTGCGAAAACCATGATCATTTCAGCAAATAAATCTTCACCACCACTTGGTAATTCCGTTAAGTGATGTGGCATACCAAAACGACTTACAATCCAGAAATGTTTCAGATGAACCACTAAGAATATGAGGAGAATTGATCCCAAAATTCCCATGCTTCTGGAGTACCATTTGCTATTTGAATTGCCGGCTTTAGCACCGTATTTAGCTTCTCTTCTTTTTTGATTGTCAAAGGTCAACCAAAGTCCTTGTATAATATGCCAAAGTAAACCAATAAAGAGTAAAATCTCTGCTGTACGGATAAGCCAATTGGTTGCCATAAATTTGGCCGCTTCATTAAAGGTTTCACCACCGTCATTGAATAGCACGGTTGCGTTAATTCCGCAGTGCACAAGTAAGAACCCAATCAAGGATATTCCTGTCACTGCCATCACAAGTTTTCTACCTAAGCTGGATGAAAACAAAAACGATAATACTCCCATAAATGTTTTTAAGTGTTTAACTTATCAGTATTGCGAATTTACGAAAAGGCAATGAGAATCGCTTGGTAACAAACGTATCAGGCTTATTTGGAATCGCTCTATTTAAAGATGAAGGAGGGCATTTCTCGACGAGTAAGTGAAGTTGTTTAATCTTTGTGTTAAAAGTATTTGCAGAGATTTATTTCTATGTAATTAGATACTAAATAATTAGAGGGAAGTATCCGGAAATTCCAAGTTAAAAATCTGTGTAAAATTACAGACTTGAATGTAGAACAAACTAAATCCCTGGAGGAAGTATTTCGTTGTTAGTCATCATGATTTTTTGAATGTATTTACCCACAATGTCAAATTCTAAATTCACCATGTCGCCTTGTTTTGCATTTCTAAACGTGGTGTGTTCCCAGGTGTAAGGAATAATGGCAACACTAAAGGCATCAGTGAAAGAATCAACTACGGTTAGGCTGATACCATTGATGGTAATACTCCCTTTTGGGACAGTCATTCCAGCAGTGGCAGGGTGGGATATAAAAACCATTCTTGAACCGTTATAATCATGGATTTCATCTATAAGGCCCAAACCGTCAACATGTCCTTGAACCATATGTCCGTCGAATCGGCCACTTGCAGGCAAACACCTTTCAATGTTGATTTCATCGTTGAGCTGCCAAGCACCGGCATTTGTTTTATCAAGTGTTTCTTTGATAGCCGTCACCTCATAACTAGATGATTCCAAATCAATGCTGGTTGTCGTCAGGCAAATACCATTATGTGAAATACTTTGATCAATTTTCAGTTCCGGAGTCATATCCCCTGAGAAGCGAAAGTGAGTATTACTTCCTTCTTTGGTAATCTTGATGATTTTATGCTGGGCCTCGACTATTCCGGTGAACATGTGTCACGATATTAACACTTCAGTGTCAGAATTGTTAGATAAAACTGAAAATAACGCTGTCAAGATGTCACAAAAGGATTGCATGCCTAACTTGGCAAAGTGTTTGATATCTATCCTATGTTAACCCATATGAAGAAGAAATCAACTAAAGCTGAGAAGAATAAAGAAAAGGTTTCACAAGAAGAAATCCTTCAGGATCAATCGTCAACAAATGAAAATGAGTCTAACCGAGAACAAGATAATGCTCAGGATGATTCAGAATCTACTGATCCCGTTCAGCAAGAGCGTGATAAGTATCTTCGACTTTACAGTGAATTCGAGAATTTCCGTCGTAGAACAACAAAGGAAAGGTTGGATCTACTGCAAAACGCCAGCAAGGACTTGATGTTAGAATTACTCCCTATCGTTGACGATATGGAAAGAGCGATACATGCACTTTCAGGAGATGAGAATACTTCTGCGAAAGAGGGAATGGAATTGATCTTTAAAAAGTTTTATGGAACTCTCGAGAAAAAAGGATTGAAGCCGATGGAAGCCAAAGGAGAAGCTTTTGATTCTGAGATTCATGAAGCGGTGACCCAATTTGATGCGCCTTCTGATGATATGGTTGGGAAAGTGATCGATGAAGTTGAAAAAGGATACTATCTAAACGATAAGGTATTAAGGTTTGCTAAAGTTGTTGTTGGGAAATAGTTGATATGAGTAAAAGAGATTACTATGACGTCCTGGGCGTTTCAAAAAGCGCAAGCACTGATGAACTCAAGAAGGCATACAGAAAGTTAGCGATCAAATATCATCCAGATAAAAACCCTGACGACAAAGACGCCGAGGAGAAATTTAAGGAAGCAGCAGAGGCCTATGATGTATTGAGTAACTCTGAAAAGAAACAGCGTTATGATCAGTTCGGTCACGCTGGTATGGGCGGAGGCAGTGGATTTGGCGGAGGTGGATTCAGCATGGATGATATCTTCAGTCAATTTGGCGATGTCTTTGGAGATGACAGCGTTTTTGGTTCCTTCTTCGGAGGTGGGGGAGGCAGGGGTAGAAGCCGTCGTTCTGTAGGTTCGAATATTAGAATAAAGCTCAAGTTATCCTACGCCGACATGAAAAATGGTGTAGAGAAAAAAGTAAAATATCGCCGTATGGTTGCCGCCGAAGGCGTGAAATTTGGTAGCTGCCGTCATTGTGGTGGTTCAGGTGTGGTAAAGCAAGTAACCAATACGTTCCTTGGACAAATGGCAACTCAAAGCGCTTGTCCTGTTTGCCAAGGGAATGGTAAAGTCGTAGAAAGTAAACCGAGCGATGCCAATGATCAGGGCTTGATAGCCAAAGAATACGAAACCACCATTAAGAT
>JAYYCN010000267.1:0-4039 GCA_036161795.1 Bacteroidota bacterium | reverse complement strand
TTGTCAATTTGTGCTCGACGTTGCAAAGAGTTACAATAGGGTATACAATGAAGTTGACATCCTACGTGAGTCTAATACAGCACTTAGAAACTTCCGATTACAATTAGCACATAAAAACGCGCTTATTTTACGCTCATCATTGGCATTATTAGGAATAGAAACGGTAAACAAGATGTAAGCCCGTTAAAGGACTAATCCCCTATCCTATCGGGATTATCTTTAATATATTGAGACCACCCTCCACCCGAACGTGTTGATTTTGTTTCACCAAAAGAACGGGGTCTGAATTGATAAACGTGACATCAGGCGGCCGCCAGCCCATCCGAGGCATCTAAGGTTTCAGGCATTTTCTCAAATGAGAATTGATTCTGTAACATGGCCAACACTTGTTCATTAGACGCATTTCCGCTGCCACATATACTTTGTTTGATTTTTCTAGGTACGTATTCATAAACAGGCAAACCCTTGGAGATTGCCGCGGCGATGGCCACACCTTGAGCCCGGCCCAATTTGAGCATAGATTGAACGTTTTTTCCATAAAACGGTGCCTCAATAGCTACTTCATTCACATGGAATCCATCAATCAAGCCTGCAATCCGCTGGTAAATTTCATGCAGTTTTTTACCGGCATCCGTGATTTTACCCAATCGCACCACACCCATTGAAAGCATATTGATTTTCTTTCCGTGAACTTCGATGATACCATACCCCAGTAAATTGGTTCCTGGATCAATCCCCAGAATGATTCTTTTTTCCTCGGTTTTGGCTTCTGCCATACGAACGAAGATACGAATATTCACTAGCCCATCATATCCACAAATCAGGAGCTAGCTGATTTACTTTTATGCAAAAAAATGACGACCTTTGCAACACCAAAAGATAGACTATTATGGCTTTTGACATCGATGTAATTAAATCCGTTTATGAGAGAATGCCGGGCAACATTCAAGCTGCTCGTGAAATACTTGGTCGTCCATTGACCTTGGCAGAAAAGATTTTATACAACCACCTTAGTGAGGGAGTGCAGATGAGAGCATTTGAAAGGGCGGCTGATTATGTTGATTTTGCACCAGATCGTGTTGCGATGCAGGATGCCACCGCACAGATGGCATTATTGCAATTCATGCAGGCTGGTAAAGATAAAGTGGCAGTTCCTTCTACCGTTCACTGCGACCATTTGATTGTAGCACAAAATGGTGCAAACACAGATCTCGAAGTAGCCAATAACGACAGTAAAGAAGTGTACGACTTTCTTGCATCCGTATCTAATAAATATGGTATTGGTTTTTGGAAGCCGGGTGCAGGTATTATCCATCAGGTAGTTTTAGAAAACTATGCTTTCCCAGGTGGAATGATGATTGGAACCGATAGTCACACAGTAAATGCGGGCGGACTCGGCATGGTAGCCATCGGCGTTGGTGGTGCTGATGCCTGTGATGTAATGGCCGGTCTCCCATGGGAACTAAAATTCCCTAAACTAATTGGTGTTAAACTAAAAGGAAAATTAAGCGGTTGGGCAGCACCGAAAGATGTCATTTTAAAAGTTGCCGGTATATTAACGGTTAAAGGCGGTACAGGTGCCATTGTTGAATACTTTGGTGAGGGCGCTACCAGCATGAGTGCTACTGGTAAAGGAACCATTTGTAATATGGGTGCTGAAATTGGTGCGACCACGTCAACCTTCGGGTACGACGATAGTATAGAACGATATCTTAGAGCAACCGGAAGAGAAGAAGTGGCTGATTTAGCCAATGGAATCCGTGAACACTTAACCGGTGATGCTGAAGTATATACCAATCCAGAACAGTATTTCGATGAAGTAATTGAAATTGACTTGGATACACTTGAACCCCATTTGAATGGACCTTTTACTCCAGATTTAGCTACTCCGATTTCTAAAATGAAAGAGGCTGCTGAGGAAAATGGATGGCCCACCACAGTTGAAGTGGGTCTCATAGGTTCTTGTACGAATTCATCCTACGAGGATATCTCTAGAGCCGTTAGTGTAGCGAAACAAGTGGCTGAAAAGAACCTCAAAACTAAGGCAGAGTTTACCATCACTCCAGGTTCTGAACAAGTGCGCTACACCATACAGAGAGATGGCTTCTTGGATACTTTTGATCAAATTGGTGCTAAAGTATTTGCTAATGCCTGTGGTCCATGTATCGGAATGTGGAATCGTATGGGTGCTGAAAAGCAAGAGAAAAATACCATTGTTCACTCCTTCAATAGAAATTTTGCAAAACGTGCCGATGGAAATCCTAATACCTTCGCTTTCGTAGGTTCTCCTGAATTAGTAACCGCTATCGCCATAGCCGGCGATCTAGGTTTCAACCCATTAACGGATAGATTAACCAACGAAAACGGAGAGCAAGTAAAACTTGACGCACCTCAAGGTGATGAACTTCCTACTAAAGGTTTTGCCGTTGAGGACGCAGGTTATGTTGCACCAGCCACAGATGGCGCAGGAATAAACGTAGCCGTAGCATCAGATTCAAAACGTCTGCAATTATTGCAACCGTTCCAGGCTTGGGAAGGTTCAGATTTAACTGGATTAAATTTATTGATTAAAGCCAAGGGGAAGTGCACTACAGACCACATTTCAATGGCAGGTCCATGGTTAAAATTCCGTGGACACCTAGACAATATTTCTGACAACATGTTGATTGGTGCGGTGAATTATTTCAATGAAAAAACCAATGAAGTAAAAAACCAATTGACCGGCCAGTACGGTGCCGTACCACATACACAGCGCGCATACAAAGCGGCTGGCGTTGGTAGCTTAGTGGTTGGAGATGAAAACTACGGTGAGGGATCAAGCAGAGAACATGCAGCAATGGAACCACGTCACCTCGGCGTGCGCGCAGTATTGGTTAAATCGTTTGCTCGAATCCATGAGACGAACCTAAAAAAACAAGGAATGTTGGCCTTAACCTTCGCAGACAAAAACGATTACGAAAAGATTCAAGAAGACGACAATATCGATATTTTAGGACTTACTGATTTTACACCTGGTAAACCATTAACTATGGTGCTCCATCACAATGACGGGAGTAAAGATGAAATAACCGTAAATCATTCATACAATGCCCAGCAGATTGAATGGTTCAAAGCGGGTGCTGCTCTTAATATCATTCGCCAAGCAGCGAACAATTGATAGACATTATTGACTAAAAAGGCCACCAATTAATTGGTGGCCTTTTTTATTTACTGAAAAGCCTTACGGCTTCCGAAACGTACAATTTAATGTCCTTGAAAATCAAGGACTCATCATATATAATTCCATTTCCTGTTCGCACAACGACCATGTTTTTTGAAGGAATCATACATATGTATTGCCCTCCAAGTCCCTGAAAATAGGTAAATGGGATATCTGTTTTATTGCTTATCCAAAAGGAATGGCCGTATCTCTCGTCCTTGTAGCCTAACTGAGCCTGTGCCAGAAAAGACGAGTCCAAGGATGCCGATTCAAATGCACCATGATGTAGAACCCAGAGCCCCAAACGACCAAAATCTCGACTTACGGCATTGAGACAACAAAATCCCAACTCCGTCCCATTCTCGTGATCTAAAGACCAACGAGCAGGTGCTTCCATGCCTAATGGCTGCCATATGTATTCGCTTGCAAATTCACTTATATGTTCAAACGCCGGTAAACCTTCGGACGGATTTTTCAGCGCCTCACGCAGCGCCAGGGATAGAAGTTGAGCTGAGCCGCTTTGGTATTGCCATTTTTGGCCTGGTTTTTTTTCAATCGGTAGCGATCGCATGACTCCTTCGATATTGTCTGTGTAGTATGCCTCTGCTGTTATCCCAAAAGGAGATAAGTAATTTTCGTTCCATTTTAAACCGGAAGTCATCGTTGTTAGGTGCCTCAATGTCAGTTCCTTGGCGAACTCGCCTTGCAACCAAGGTAACAATGATTTCACCTTTACATCCCAGCCATCAATATATCCCAGTTCAATAGATTTTTGCACCATTAAAGTGGTCACTGTTTTTGCCATCGAAAAAGAATTTGTACGATGTGTATCCGTAAATC
>JAYYCN010000266.1:0-9582 GCA_036161795.1 Bacteroidota bacterium | reverse complement strand
CATATCAATGGGACAAAAGTATTGACATATTGGGACTCCCCATTATTGATGTGTTGATTGATTGGTTAGAATATTTCCAAAAAGAATCCACGGTCCCCAATAGCGGTGAACATTTATTATTTCCTCTATTATCGAGTAAGTTATATGATTTTAGGCCTTATGCTTTGAACCAAATGTCTGCCGATATATATGAAATCCGTAATGCAAGAAAACATTCAGGAGATTACACTAATTATTCGTGGAGAGATCATGTCCAAAACCATATAATTGATGGACCTGGATTAAGCTACCTCAATCACGATGAAACGGAACAGATTAAAAAGCTATTTCAATTCATCGACGATACCATTAAGGGAATTCGGTTTAATACCCTTGGATCTTATGTAAGCAAAATTTTATCTGAGTTTGGATTTATTGCCTATTCCACACAAAAGAACCAGACGTGGATTATAGAAGTTCTTCATTCTTTTGTAAATTACATCAATGAGCAATGTGAACGAAATCCTTTCTTAAAATTGAACGAGTTACTTGAGACTATTTCTACTCTCAAAGCTGGTGATATACCTATACTTTTGGAAAGACGAACCGGTGATCAAAATGGTATTAAATTAATGTCAGCCCACGGCTCTAAAGGTTTAGAGTTTAAGCATGTTTTCATCATTAGAGGAATCGAAAAAGAATGGGGACAACAATCTGCTCAGAATTATCCGTTTAAGATGCGTGATTTATTTGAGGGAATGAATAGGGATATCGACGAGGATATATCCTACAGTATTGAAGAACGTAGAAGATTGTTTTTCGTAGCGATGACGAGGGCTGAAGAAACACTAAATATCAGTTACTTCACAAGAAAGCTAACCGATAAAAAAGACTCACTTGAGCCGAGCATGTTTCTTAATGAATTAGCTCCTGATATCCTTTTTGAGGATTTAAAGCCAACAGTATTGTCTGAAGAATCACTTATTTGGGCCCAACAGCAACGGCTCATAGGTCAGGGAACTCGTTGGATTGAAGGGAACATCGATGATAAGATTAACAAACGACTTGAAAATTTTGTATTCTCGCCATCCTCGATTAAAAATATTCTAGAATGTGGACTTTCATTTTACTACAATAATATTGTGCGGGTTCCTTCCTCGCCAAATGAATACTTATCATATGGTAATGCGATACACCACAGTATGAGGCATTTAGTAGATACTTGGGTGCGCGACAATAAATGGCTGGAAACCGATGTACTTATTGATTACTTCAGTGGCCAAATGAACCGATTCAAAGGTCATTTTACTGAAAAGCAATTCGATTCACGACTCGAGCAAGGTAAACAGCTATGGCATTCTATGCTCCCAAAAAAGAAGGAAGAGTACGTTCAATATAGAGATGTAAAAACCGAATATTTTGTCCAATCTGAGTTAGGAGGAGTGCCGATAAAGGGCATGGTTGACAAACTAATCGTTGAAGGACAATCGGTTAATATCATCGACTACAAAACTGGGAATCTCAGTAAGATCAGATCTAAAAGTAAACTCTCCAGTCGTTTCAAAGAAGGCCAAGTACCAAGTGATTACTGGTTACAAGTAGGAATCTATTGTTTAATGATTGAAGAAAGTTCAGAATACCCATGGCATAAAGCTTATGGAGGTATTGAACCGATGGTCGAAAACGAAAATGGGGATTTTGAAACCATTGAGATTACATTTTCGGAGGATGAAAAACGGATTATTAAAAATTGCATCACTACTGCATTTGAAAAGCTCATGTCACGATCGTTTTTAGAAGGATGTGGTAAGAAAGAGTGTTCTTGGTGTAGATTTGCCAAGAATAACGATTGGGTAAAATACTTACCCAGCGAACAAATTGAATTATAGGGTTTGCGAGAGCTCTAGTTTGCGGCAAGCTTTTTCGCAGCAAAGCTCTTCTGCTTTTTTCCGGCTTTTATTGATTTCTGTAAACCAAGGTTCATCATCTACCACGAGGGTCACCTCATGTTTTGCAGATCGCGATTCTGGATTCAGTTCATTCGTCCATTGAATCTGCTTCTGTTGTTTCTGAGCCCATTTCATAAAGATAGCCTTATGACTCACCGCTGTATTCATAAGTTTATCCATATCTAAATATTGGCCAATTAGTCTGTGTCGAATAAACCATGAAGCCTTTTTATAACCACGATCTAGGTAGATAGCTCCTATTAGCGCTTCCAGTGCATTACCACCAATCCCTTTCACTGCATTCCTATTCTTACGGATTTCCGGCTTCATTTCGATGATTTCAATCAACCCTAGTTTATATGCCAAGTCACTCATTTGATCGCGGTTGACAATTCGGGTTCTCATTTCAGTAAGGAACCCCTCGTCTTTATTGGGAAAGCGATTAAACAAAATATCTGCTACTACTGCGTCTAAGATGGCATCCCCAAGGAATTCCAACCTTTCATTATTTAAACCTTTATACTCAGCCGTTGACTCCATCATAGAGGAATGCGTGAAGGCCTCCGCATAAATCTTCAATCGAACCGGCCGGATGCCCGTTAATCGATAGACTTTAGTTCTTAAAAGTTTATGTATTAATTTTTTTCCCAAAGAGGAGTCAATTAATCTTCAAATTTCTTGAAGATTACAGATGCATTGTGTCCTCCAAAACCGAAAGTATTACACAATGCCGCACGAACTGAACGCTCTTGAGCGGTATTCAGCGTGAGATTAATTTTATTATCGATATCTGGATCCGCGGTATGGTGGTTGATTGTAGGCGGAATTAGACCATGTTTAATTGCCAGTATGGATGCGACCGATTCAATTGCACCAGCACCACCCAATAAATGACCGGTCATCGATTTGGTTGAAGAGACATTTAAATCATATGTATGTTCTCCAAATACATCTTTTATTGCTTTGATTTCAGCAACATCACCTAGCGGAGTGGACGTACCATGAACATTGATGTAATCAATTTTATCGGGATTCATGTTGGCATCCTCAAGTGCTTGATGCATAACATTTCTTGCTCCCAACCCTTCAGGATGTGGTGCAGTTAAATGGTGAGCATCAGCGGTCATCCCGCCCCCCACAATTTCTGCATAGATTTTAGCACCACGTGCCTTAGCGTGTTCTAGGTCTTCTAAGATAAGACTAGCGCCTCCCTCTCCCATCACAAAACCATCTCTGTCTTTGTCAAATGGACGAGAAGCCGTAGCATAATCATCGTTACGCTCACTCAAAGCTTTCATATTGCTAAAGCCACCCACTGCCGGCTGATTAACGCATGCTTCAGAACCACCAGAAACAATAGCATCTGCTTTACCTAGACGAATGAGATTAAAAGAATCGATTAGTGCGTGTGTTGAACTAGCACATGCAGAAACAGTCCCGAAATTCACACCTCTAAAGCCATGCTTGATAGAAATATATCCAGCAGCGATATCGATGATCATTTTAGGAATAAAGAAGGGTGAGAATCTAGGAGATCCATCACCCTTAGCATAATTCATTACTTCATCAAAGAAGGTGCTTAAACCTCCTATACCCGCTCCCCAAATAACCCCAATACGGTCGAGGTTTAAAGAGTCTTGTAACAGACCAGAATCATGAATGGCTTCATCTGAGCAAACCATTGCGTATTGCGTGAACGGATCCATTTTTCTCGCTTCCTTACGATCGAAATGGTCCATAGAATCGAAATCCTTTATTTCACAAGCAAATTTGACCTTGTTTAGTTCGGTATCGAACCTAGTGATCGGCGCAGCACCGCTCACTCCGTTACAAAGACCGTCCCAATATTGGTCAAGTGTATTTCCGATGGGTGTCAATGCACCCATACCCGTTACAACAACCCTTCTGAGTTGCATGATTACTTTTTATTTTCTTCGATATATGATATCGCTTCGCCCACTGTTTGGATCTTTTCAGCTTGATCATCGGGAATACTGATATCAAACTCTTTTTCAAATTCCATGATCAACTCAACCGTATCCAATGAATCAGCACCCAAATCATTGGTAAAACTAGCTTCGATAGCTACTTCTGATTCTTCTACGCCAAGCTTGTCGACGATGATACTTTTAACTTTCTGTGCAATTTCTGACATAATTCATTTTTGATTTTTGCGTTACAAAGAAACATTTTTTTCTTGAGATGATTATGAAAATTTTAATTTTGAACTGAAATTGTCAATGAAAAAATACAAATCGAGCGTGACTCTTCAGGGTAATGATTTCGCCTACATTGCGATTCATTCGGCACTACCTTCTCACGAACTGAGTTGGCACATTCACAAAAAAACAGAGCTAGAGTTTGTAAGAGAGCCCTCAACTGTCCCGCTAATACAGGATGATACGAATGGGGTATCTTCTCATGTAGTATTCTACTTTCAGGGATTAGGGAATATAAGCCCCATGTGGTTGTTAAAAAATATTGGGGATAATGCACCCTTAATTAGGGTAAAACCAATTCCTGATTATATATTGGTTTCACAAATACACAGTGAATTCGAAAATAACGCCGATTGGGTCCGCATACTCCGAGAAATACAAAAAGTAGATATGGCGTATTTATTCCCTGAAGACAGAACAAAAAAAATCAAATGGGTGTTAAATTTGCCGCACCTTATACCCAGCTCTGCTGAATAAACGATGTACAAAGAGAATTTTAACAAAACAAAAATCGTTGCAACCATTGGTCCTGCAACATCTTCCAAAGAACAACTTACCAAATTAGTCAAAGCTGGGGTTGATGTATGCCGCCTAAATTTTTCTCATGGGGCACACGATAATCACTCCGATGTAGCTAGCAAAATTCGTGAAATAAACGCAGAAATCGGCAGTCACACTGCTATACTTCAAGATTTACAAGGCCCAAAACTACGTATTGGAAAGGTTGATGGTGTGATCAATCTAATCGACGGAAAGAAAATAAGAGTCACTACAGAACAAAAAATATCAACCAGCGATGAATTATCGGTAAGTTATCCTGCCTTAGCGCAAGAAGCAAATGTGGGTGATCGTATTTTGTTAAACGATGGTAAGGTAGAACTTCAAATTTCCGAAATCATTGATGAGCAAACATTAAATACGGATATCATCGTAGGAGGCCCATTGACATCTAACAAAGGTTTCAAATTGACTAATACCAACATTTCAGCTCCTTGCCTTACAGAAAAAGACTTGAAAGACCTTGATTTTGGCCTTGATCTCGATGTGGACTGGGTTGCTTTAAGTTTTGTACGTAGACCCAAAGATGTTATTGAATTAAAAAATATCATCTCACAAAAAGGTAAACGTGCCAAAGTAATCGCAAAAATTGAAAAGCCAGAGGCTGTAGAAAATATTGAGGAAATCGTAAAGGTAACCGATGCAATTATGGTTGCCCGCGGTGATTTGGGTGTAGAAGTTCCATTACAGCAAGTTCCTTTAATTCAGAAAAAGATTGTCGATATCTGCATTAAAAATGCAAAGCCAGTAATCATTGCCACTCAAATGATGGAAAGCATGATTGAGGATAGTATGCCAACAAGAGCAGAGATAACCGACGTTGCGAACGCCGTGATTGATGGTGCTGATGCTGTGATGTTGAGCGCGGAAACATCCGTTGGTAAATATCCGATACGCGTGGTGGAGATCATGAATGATATCATCTCTGATATTGAAAAGGATTCAAGAGTATATTATAAAGGAGAGAAGCCTCGATCTACGTCTCCATCATTTCCAAGCGACGAAGTTTGTTTTACAGCGGTTCGCATGAGTGACCACCTGCAAGCCAAGGCTGTAGTTGCCATGACTAAAAGTGGATATACCGGTTTCAAGGTTGCCAGCTATCGCCCTGAAGCCAATGTGTTTATTTTCACCGATGACCCACTTTTGTTAAACACGTTAAGCTTAGTTTGGGGAGTAAGAGGTTTCCATTATAATAAATATATCAGTACAGACCAAACCTTCGAAGACGTAGTGAACACCCTAAAATCTCAAGATTTTGTTGCTCCCGGTGATTACGTCATCAACTGTGCCAGTATGCCATTAAAAAAGAAACAACGGACCAACACGATTAAAGTAACTTTGGTAGATTAAGATATTCTACACTTTTTTCTTTTTGTAAACAGGAACCGTACTACAAGGTTCTCCGTACATCAGTGATTGAACAACTGGGATTAGCAATTCAGTTATTTTCACAAACGCAAAGGGTGGAACCTCTTTGTCTGAACAGCCTTTAACTACTACTTTTTTATCTAGAAATTCTTCAGTATCTACTTCTGAGAGCGCTCTCTCCCACTGTACAAATTCAAAGTCCGCGACCGACCCAAAGAAGACCGATTTACACACTGGCTGCAATTTTGAAGTCAACAACATAAAAGCCCATGTTGGAATAATGGCATCGGCTGAACACCCTATACCCACATTTTTATTATCATATTGATCCCAATCGTGTTCTTTCACCCAAGCCCTAAATTCCTTTTCCTTGAGGATCATCCCCATAAATAATTGGTCCTTTATGTCTAAGAAAAACGCTTCTCCTTCAGGAAAGTAATGCTCTAAATTCAGCGTAACTATACCGCTCTGAGCTACTTTATTTACTATTTGGTCAGACATGAACGCAGTAGAGCAGTAAAATTAACCAATTTTTCATCCATATTTCAAATTCCTTGACTAAACACCTTCTATAGCTCGCATATTTTATGGACTTTTGTCGAATGAATCAGATAAAGTTCATTTTAAGTTTTGTCCTTTTTTCCATGATTAGCCACTCAACACAAGCCTATTCTATCAACTACAAGGTTGATCTTCCAAAACCATCAAATCATTATGCGAAGGTTCAAATGATCTTCGAAGTTGAAGAAGATACCGTTTTTCAGGTTGGTATGCCTGTTTGGACTCCTGGTAGTTATCTGGTAAGAGAATTCTCAAAAAGTGTTGAAAATGTTTCTGCTAGCATAAATGGAGAACCTTTGAATGTTACGAAATCTAGAAAGAATATTTGGGATATCGATTCAAAAGGCAAGGGTTTAATTACGATCTCATATTGGGTTTATTGCTTCGAGTTTTCAGCTCGAACGAGCTTCATTAATGAGTCTCAAGCATTGATAAATGGAGCATCATTTTTTATGTACCTAAAAGGAAGCGAACAAGAAAGTGGTCAAGTAGAATTTCATATCCCTCAACAATGGAAAAATCATATTTCCTCCATGAAAGAGGCATCATTCAACCCCTCAACCAACACCGTTATTTATTCCTTTTATAACTACGACATTCTTGTAGATTCACCTATACAACTAGGTACATTTGATATTCTTGAATTCGATGTATTGAATGTGCCACATTACGTGGCTTTAGTCGGAACCAACAACGCAAAACACAAAGAGCTCAAAAATGACATGAAAGCGGTTTGTGCTTCTATGGCTAAAATCGTGGGAGAATTCCCCAAAGATGTAAACCCAAACAAATATGTCTTCATCGTACAACATGTAGAGTCTGGTGGTGGTGGAATTGAACATTTAAACAGTACTGTTTTGGTTATGCCAAGGTTCAACTACAGTTCACCAACTAAGTATCGTTCATTCATGAATTTGGTTGCGCATGAATACTTCCATTTATGGAATGTCAAAAGGATTCGCCCAGTGAATTTAGGTCCATTCGATTACGATAACGAAAATTACACGCACTCCCTTTGGGTGGCAGAAGGTATCACCTCTTATTACGATGAGCTCGCTATGCGCAGATTAGGCTGGGTTCGTCCTCAAGACTTTCTCAATACGCTCGCTAAATACATCAATTATCATGAGAATAGACCAGGGTCAAAACACGCAACACTTCATGAGGTTAGTTTTGATGCTTGGATAAAGGAGTATCGGCCAAATGAAAACACTAAAAACAATGGTTACTCTTATTACACCAAGGGCTTTATCATAGCTGCCTTACTAGACGCTCGGATTTGTGAAAAAACAAATGGGGAAAAGTCCTTGGATGATGTTTTCAAGAAGTTATATAAAGACTTTTATGGCGCCGAAAATTTTGGGCCCATGGGTACGGGTTATACCGATGAGGAATTACTAAAAGTATGTAATGAAGTAGCAGACTATGATTTTTCTGGGGATTTCAACAACTGGCTTGATGAATCCAATACGCCCGATTATCAAACCATCATTGGGTTTAAAGGTGATATATCGGTAAATAACAAATCGACTGACCAATCGGATTTTGGTGTTATTACGAAAATAACCAATGGTAAAACTATCGTAGATTTTGTGCATAGAGAAGGCACGGGTGAATCCATAGGGGTAAACGTCAACGACGAGATAATCAGTATTAATGGATATCGAGTTGAAAACAATTTGGTTACACTTTACGAGCAGCTTGGGAAGCCAGAAAATGTAAATATCCTTATATCAAGAGGCGGAGAATTGAAGGAACTCGCTGGTAAGTACAAAACTCTTCCAAAGCAAAAATGGTCTTTAGACTTATCCTTTGAAACACAGAAAGATTCATTTTGGAAGGAAAATGGTGCTCTACAATATTGGCTAAGATCAGACGACTGATGAAGGTATCTTCTGAAAATCTTTCTCGATTCATAAAAGAAGCCATGCTCAAAAAAAGCATGTCTGAAGAACACGCTATTATCTGTGCCCAGGTACTCACGATGGCTGATCTTCGTGGAGTAGATAGTCATGGTGTCGCACGACTATCAGGATATTTAAGACTTATCGAAAAAGGAAGGATCAATCCCAATCCTAAATTCACCTTTGAAGAACGCAAAAAAACCATGCTTAGGCTCAACGCAGATCGAAGTATTGGGCTTGTTTCAGCACATATGGCGATGCAAAAAAGTATCGAGTTAACCGATATTTACGGTTCCGCATGGGTAGGTATATATAATTCTAATCATTTTGGTATTGCTGCTGCACATGCTATGCTGGCGCTTAAACACGATTTTATCGGATTTTCTATGACCAATGCGAGTCCTTTAGTCGTACCATCTGGAGGGAAAGAAAGAATGCTTGGCACAAACCCCATTTGTGTTGCCGTACCCGCAGAAAACGATGATTCATTTGTTTTAGATATGGCTACGTCCACAGCCGCTAACGGCAAACTGGAAATTGCGAAACGGAATAACAAAGAAATACCCGAAGGATGGGCCATTGATGATTCCGGAGAAAAGACGCAGGATCCTAACGCACTGAAAAACGGAGGGTCACTACTCCCGCTAGGTAGTGATGAAGATCACGGTTATCACAAGGGATATGGCCTTGGTTCATGGGTGGACATTTTTAGCGGCGCTCTTACCGGAGCTTCTTTTGGACCTTGGGCACCTCCATTTGTTTCCTTTTTAGAACCACGTAATGACATGCCCGGAGAAGGTCTCGGTCATTTTGTTGGTTGCTGGGATATCGATGGTTTCTCACCAAAAGGTACCGCTAAAAAACAAGTGAGTATTTGGCTTGAACGATTCCGCAATAGTACACCCATCGACTCCCATAAGGTAAAAGCTGCAGGTGATTTAGAAAAAGCAACTACAGATGAAAGAGTAAAGAATGGCATTCCACTCAATCCGGAAGTTTCCAAAGACATTAAGGAAATTGCCTCTCACTTGAATATAAAAG
>JAYYCN010000265.1:0-5458 GCA_036161795.1 Bacteroidota bacterium | reverse complement strand
GATTGAACGATAAATACATCACAACCACGAACAGACTCATGAAAGTTCGGTTGAAATTCGCCGTCGCTAAAACGACTTACCGAAAGCTGGCCTGGAAGAGCCCCATAAAATTCGCAAATTGCTTTGGTTAGTTCTTGGGATGCAGATCCCCCAAAAATTTTTACAGGATGTATAAGAGAAGTCATAATTAGATTTTACTTTCACAGGGCCCTTCCCTGTTATCATCAAATCGTTTAGTTGTCCGACCAGGGCTCGAACCTGGACTCTTCTGAACCAAAATCAGACGTGTTGCCAATTACACCATCGGACAATTTTGGGTCTGCAAAAATACAAATCAATTTCTTTCTCGCAACGAAATCATATATTTTTTTACAATACCTGTAGTACCTCTGTAAATGATTTGAGATTGCTCTTTAACTGAACAATATAATTCCCTGCTTTGAGTCCCCTCAAATCCATGCGGTATGCATGTTCACCTGCTTGGTGTGGTCTATTGAAAAACTCCATAATTCTTGTACCCATGGGGTCATACAAAGAGAGTGACAACTCACCTCCACCGTCGGTGCTGTAGTTTACCGTAGAATGTCCGCGGCACGGATTCGGGTAAACACTTCGAAGGTTTATTTGCGTCATGAAGTCTGCAAAGTCTTCCAAGTTTGCTGCGCTATTTTTAAAAATTGGAAGCGTATTAAAATCTGCACCCATTATGTCCTTCACCTCAGTTGAGCTTAATTCAAACCAGTCTTTGAGGACAGTCGAATACACTTGACGGAAATCAAATTGCATGGGGACGTTATCTCTGACTGTGGTAGCATCTGGAATATTAGGGTTGTTACCGATAATTCCCGGTTGAACCGCATCTCCAAAAACCATGAGTGGTGCGGCAGCTCCGTGATCCGTACCCGTAGAAGCATTACTCTGCACCCTTCTTCCAAATTCACTAAAGGTCATCCCTGTTACACGCTCACTTATTCCCAATAACTCCAAATCATCTTGGAATGCTTCAATGGCGGTGCTCAATTGCGCCAGTAGATTCGCATGTGAACCTTCTTTGGTATCTGTATCATCCACTTGAGCACTATGCGTATCAAACCCACCTATGCTCACCATATAAACAGGCGTTGATAGGCCGCCGTGTATCAATCGCGCTACAATTTTCAGCTGCTCAGATAGATCATTAGATCGAACTCCCGTTGGGTATTTAGCAGACTTATTCGTTCCTTTATTCGCGGCTGCCTTAATCACATCGGCATATTCATTGGTTTGTTGAGCCAACAACCTGATATACGCTAACTCATCACCACTCGGTGTGGATGGAACATCCCCAACTGCATTGTCAACAAGGTTATAGAAGCTACTTGGGTCTGTAACCGCCATCCCCATGTTTGCTTCAGGGCCCATGAATGCTAAAGAAACCAAAGATCCTATTTGAATTGCCAAAGGGTCTTCCATGTTTGCGTTGGGATAATCCTCTGGAAAGCCCTCAAAACGCTGATTTAAATATCGCCCAACCCAACCCGATGTCAAAATTTCGTCGCTTTCAGAAGCACTCGTCCAAATATCCGTAGAACGGAAATGCGAAAAGTTAGGTTGTGGGTAACCAACCGATTGAACAATATTCAGTTTATCATTGGAATAAAGGTTCTGTAATCCTCCCATTGTAGGGTGGAGACCTGTTTTTTCGTTTGATTTTAATGTCAACACAGAGGATTCTTGAATCAACACATTTGAGCGAGCCTTTGATAATTTAGCATATTGATCCAATGGAATAATGGTGTTGAGTCCATCATTACCACCGTTGAGCTGTATTAGAACCAGTACTTTATCCTTTGCAGAGCGTTTACTCAAAGCCGACAATAAAGAACCTTTTTGGTATGATCTTAAACTCATTCCATTCAGCGAAACCGGTAATACGGAAGTTGCTGCGGCTGTTTTTATAAATGATCTTCTTTTCATGTCGTATCGCTTTAGGAAAGTTGGTATTCTGATAGGTTCATCATGGCTTTGTACAATGAAGATAATCTGAGGGTTACACTTCGTAAGGCTGTTGCGTGATTTGGATAAGTATCGTTAATGGCAGCGTTATAATCATCCGTCCAGTTGTAATCCGGAATTCCTCCTGGTAAAAGAATATTTTTCAACGTTGATAATTGACCAGCACTTAAACTCATGGGTAGTAGAAAATGCATGGAATCGTCAATCAATTGGTCCGCATCATTCGGTTTTGAGAACTTTGTGGTCAGATCCCAAACATCTACTTTCATCGTGTAAGCACCGATCTTGTGTCCTAACCATAGAATATAATCTTGTAATTCATTTCTTTTGGGAAGTGAGTCAGACGTAATCCAAGACCTTTGATACAGCGGTAATTGATACCATGCCTCCCACCCGGCAACGCTAGGTGGATCTCCTAAGTCCATTTGATTAATCGCGGTATAACCTGCTCCAAAAATAAACGCCTGATAAAGTGTCTCAACGTTGCTATCAGATGGGAATTTAACTTCAAATTGTCTAAAGAAGTTAATCGAATGAGTAAGCGGGTCTTTTATTACACATGCCCGATTCCATGAATCAAAAAAATGCTCGCTCATTAACAATGCCTTCAAAACTGGCTTCAGCTCAAAATTGTTATCCCTAAAAACCTTCGCAAGAGGTTCAATGACATTTGTTTCCGCATTATCATCGATTTTGTAGTAAACGAAAAAACGGTAGAGCTTTCTACAGATGTGCTTAGAAACCTCTTCCTTAGCGAAAATCATATCCAACATATCGTTTAGCTCATCCATCCCAGCATTGATGCCTGTTCTTCCTTTTATTACCGTATTATTGAAGAACGCCGAGAATTGCTTATCATCCGTATCGTGTCTGTTTGCACTGAAAATACTTGAAAAAGGCGTGGTCCTATTATTAATGGTAAACCCGGTAAGAACCCTTGCGGCTGCCTTCACATCGTCTTCGGTGTATTGACTATCAGGACCTTTGCCTAGGGTAAAAAGCTCCTGTAATTCTCGGGCGTAGTTTTCATCTGGCGCTCCTTTTCTATTCAATCTTCCATTGAGATAATAGAGCATGGCCGTATCAATGGTGATTTGCCTCGTAAATGTTTTGAAATTCCCTAAAGAATAATCAGACAACACCTTCCAATAATGATAAAAAGCACTGGCGCTAGGAACCATGCGCATTTCAACGGCAAAATGATTATGCCAAAAAAGCAGCATCTTCCCAAAAGCCGTTGGTTTTTGGTTTAAAGCCAATGACCAAATCCACCCTTTCATACTCTGCTTACGAACTCCTTCTAAAGTGGGATTATAGGGTGCTTTCACCCATGATTCACCGAGTTTAACATCAGGATCCGCAAACCTGCTGCCATAATGATTAAGTGGTTCACCTGTAGAAACAACTGAAGTGTCTAACAGCTTATCGATGGTTTTCTCAAGATTCAGGCCATTGAATTCTTCTAAATCCCCTTTGGAAACACCAAATGTTACCCTCCTTAAAAGGTGCAACAAATCATCTTGATTCCATGATGAGGAGTAAACATCTAATCCAGTATTGGTTCTGCGGGAAACCTTTAGACCTGTTGTAGGAGGCGCAACCGCCCGTTTAAATTGAAAGAATTCACGGCGTTTCATAGCTAATCGTAAAATTAGTATTTATTTATTATAGGACGCATTACAAATGTCAAACGTTGGTTCTACCTTGGATATTTCAAACGAACTTGGCCGTGTTGATACGATTTTATTTCACCATCTATTTCAATCACCGCACGTCCATGCTCATCCACTCCGCGAAATATAGCGCTTTCTGATTGGTTACTATGGCTTTCTGCCCAATTGAAAGAAACTTCTTCGTTTAAGGACCATAACAAGCGATCATAAATATGTTTTAGCTTATCTACTGGAAAAGTTTGGACCTGCGTTAAAGCATGATAGAGTGATTGTGCGATAGCATGAACCCCTGCCTCTATTTGAATTTCCTCAAGCGAAATAGCACTCTGGGTATTTTTTATTTTTTTGAGATTTAACCCAAAACCGATGAGCAGTATTGAATTATCGCTCACTAGGTTCATGATAATGCCACCTAGTTTTTTATCTCTAACGATAAGGTCATTTGGCCATTTAATTTCGATGGGACCAGCGATTGAAGCAATACATTCTGTAATTGCTGCGGTGACCGCCTTGTTTAAGTTAACCAAGTCCTCTTTAAATGGGAGTTCAACCTTCAAGGCCATAGAAAAAGCCAAACCCGACCCTTTGGGACATTCCCAATTGGAACCCTTCTGACCATACCCGTTGGTTTGGTGGTCTGTATAAAAGGCAAAAGGAGGTTTTATGGATTCAATTGAATTTTTCAATTGATCCTGAGTGGAGGTGCATTGTTTCAGGTATTCTAATTTGCCGGAACTCATAAACCGATGATTCGTTAAAAAATGGCGTTCTTTGCACAAAGAAAGTCTAAATGGCAGTAAGAAACGCGCACGATAGCGAAGTAATGATGAAGATGATAGTCCACGGACTACAAGAGAAAAAAGGGAAAGACATCATTAGCATTGATTTAAGAAAAGTCGGTTCATCTTTCGCAGATTTTTTTGTAATATGTCACGGGGGTTCTAATCGACAAATAGATGCATTAGCGGATAGTGTAGAAGATGTGATGTTAAAATCACTAAAAGAGAAACCTAGCCACCGAGAGGGAAAAAACGGATCAGATTGGGTTCTTTTAGACTATTACAGTGTGGTTGTAAATGTTTTTTCAGAGAGTCTAAGATCCTTCTACGGCTTAGAAGAATTATGGGGTGATGGCGAAATCATTGAGCATGGAGAATGATTTTTAAAATTTCGTTTTGTAAAAAAGAAACTTCGCGTATTTTTGCACCTCCAAACTCGTTTGGCCCGTTCGTCTATCGGCTAGGACACGTCCCTTTCACGGATGAAAGAGGGGTTCGATTCCCCTACGGGCTACAACATCGCGGGATGGAGCAGTGGTAGCTCGTCGGGCTCATAACCCGAAGGTCGCAGGTTCGAGTCCTGCTCCCGCTACTAAATAAAAGCCAATCGTTGATTGGCTTTTTACATTTTATATGAAGTAATAGTTTTCTTTCAGAACGTCGAGGAATTCAAGAGGCCAAGGCGCAAAGCGCATTTGGCTTTACTAAGAAAAGCCTTCCCACTAAAGTCCATCCAACATTAAATGAAGGATAACCCTGCTCGCGCTTCCACAAAAGAAGGACGGATTAGTACTGTAAATAGTCCATTTTTTATTGGAGTCCTCATTACCACAAAATATGAATCGGTTAACCTAAATATTCCATCTGAATTTGAGGTTCTGTAGTTCGGGTTTACGTCTATCCCCTTTGGAAATAATAATTTGGGCTCATTTTCTCCAAATACCCAAATTTTATTGAGTGCAGGAACTAACATCAATTTCACTGTATAAATTTGGATCATGGTTTGGGTCT
>JAYYCN010000264.1:0-2692 GCA_036161795.1 Bacteroidota bacterium | reverse complement strand
ACTGAGAATAGCTGCCATGATGAGTTTTGACTGATTCCCATTATTCTGGAATTCAAACAATGTTAAAAACGATAATGAAACCAAAGCAAAAAATACCGCATCATTATGATCAGTTGACATCCTACCGGCCACCAGTAAATGAATGAAAACACTGCTTAAAAGACTAAAAAGAAGTCCAAGTCTTAGTACTTTGTTTTGAATATTTTCTTTGAGAATCTGTGACCATATAAACGATAACCATGCCATCAGTATTGCCGATGGTAATCGGCCAGACGAGTAATGTACGCCAAAGATTTTATAACTGATACTCATTAACCATAGAAAAAAGGGTTGCTTGTGCAGCCAAACGGTTGTGGTATCCCAATCTAAAGTGTAAGTGCCCAGTACGGCTTGTTTGTAAAGACTGGGAAGCAATAAATGTTCACGCATGTTTTTAGCCACGAGTGAATGAAAACGTTCATCCCAAAGATTTACAAAGTCATCATAAAAGATGTCGCATAAGAATACGGAGGTAAAGCCTATGAGCATTCCGATGGTTAACCGTCTTGGTGGATTTTCCGAAGAATCCCATTTATGCCAAAGCCATAGGCTGAGAATAATGGTTGTGATTTGTAGGCTAAGATGAGGAATCAAATCCTCACAAATTTAGTTGTTTTTACGTGATCAAATGAGCCAAGTGATCATGGCTAACATGATAAACATCTGAATAATGAAAGACACTAAGCCAAATCTTAACCCGCGTTTACCGACATTAAGAAGCTTCTTAATACTTACCTTTAATCCAATAGCAGCCATGGCTACGGTTAGAATAATTTCCCCAGTTTGACTTAGTGGAGAAAGGATTTCTGTTGGAATCTGAACAACCGAATTAATAATGGAGATTGCGATGAAACCTATCAAATACCATGGTAGTTTGAGTGCGTTTTTTGAGGATGTTTCTTTTACCTTTCGATTGAGGAAGTTTAGATAGATTAAGCCAGGGGTCAATAATGCAACCCGGGCTAATTTCACCGTAATGGCAATGTCACCGGCTTCCTTACCAATCGTAAATCCTGCACCAGCAACATTTCCCACTGAGTGTAGAGAGCCACCTACCATCATGCCAATTTGTGTATCACTCCACTCTAAATTGCCCAAAAGCAAAGGTAGCCCTATCATACCTAAGGTGCCAAAGAGGTTCACCACCGCCATGGATATGGCGACATCTTCTTTCTCGCTGTTATCTAGGGTCGGTGCTAAAGCGGCTATAGCGCTTGATCCACAAATGGCAGTACCAAACCCAACGAGTACACCAGTGTTTGTTGGGCACTTAAACCATTTTGCTGTAAAATAAATGACCGTAAGCATAATGAAAACCATGAGGGATAAACCAATAAAACTGGCCAGTCCCAGGTTTGAAATCTGATTGTAATCAATTCCTAACGCCAAAAACAATATGGATATTTCCAAGAACTTCGTGCTGCTAAATGAAATCCCCTCTTCTAAATGTTGGGGTAAGTTGATTGTATTACGGATCAAAATACCCAGTAAAAGAGCGAGAATTACTCCGTTCAAACCAGGAATGAAGGGTGCACCAAATGCCGCAATCAATCCTAGTCCAATAGAAAGGGCCAATCCTCCTGTTAATGTGCTGTTCATCTAACTCGTTTCCGTACCTTTTGAGAATCGTAATTTAACTTAATGCCGAGGAATCGTATCTGCCAAAAATCACATCTTCTATCCGATTAACTCATTCAAGGTTTTGGAAGGACGCATCGCTTCAGTGCAACGTGATTCGTCTACTTTGTAGTATCCTCCGATATCTGCTGGAGATCCTTGTACAGCAATCAATTCATTCACAATATGTTCTTCAGAGGCATCTAGCTTATTCGCTAAATATGTGAAGGTTTCTTTTAACTGTAAATCCTCGTCTTGATTACTGAGCTCTTTTGCCCAATAAAGAGCCAAATAAAAGTGAGATCCTCTGTTGTCTATTCCTCCTAGTCGCCTTGTAGGGCTTTTATCTTGTTCTAAGAATTGAGCATTGGCTTTATCTAACGCGGTGGCTAATACCTTTGCTTGATGATTATTGGATTGCTCCGCAAAATGCTCTAAGCTTGGAACTAGTGCTAAGAATTCACCTAAACTATCCCAGCGTAAATAGTTTTCTTCTACTAACTGTTGCACGTGTTTCGGTGCAGAACCACCAGCGCCTGTTTCAAACAGGCCTCCTCCGTTCATCAATGGAACAATACTCAACATTTTAGCAGAAGTACCTACTTCTAAAATAGGGAATAAGTCAGTTAGATAGTCACGTAGTACATTACCTGTTACAGATATAGTATCCAATCCCTGTACAATACGATCGAGGCAAAAGGTAGTGGCTTCAACTGGTGCCATGATAAAAATATCTAATCCCTCAGTTTCATGATCACCGAGATATACTTCCACTTTTTTCATCACTTCACGATCGTGAGCGCGATTCTCGTCTAGCCAAAAAACAGCTGGGACCTTGGTTGCTTTCGCGCGGCGAACAGCCAGCCCAACCCAATCACTAATAGGTGCATCTTTGGTTTGACACATTCTGAATATATCACCTGCTTCAACTTGCTGCTCAAATATTACTTTTCCATCTGTAACTACTTTAACAGTTCCTGCTTGATTCAGTTGGAATGTTTTGTCGTGTGATCCATATTCCTCTGCCTTTTTAGCC
>JAYYCN010000263.1:0-6504 GCA_036161795.1 Bacteroidota bacterium | reverse complement strand
TATACCCTTCTTTTTGAAGTTCCTTGGCTTCATTTATAATACTCTCAGGATCCCTACTTCTTTCTCTACCTCTGGTGAAAGGAACTACACAAAACGTGCACATATTATCGCATCCTCTCATTATGCTTATGAATGCCGTTACTCCATTGGTATTTAAGCGCACAGGGTTTAAGTCTCCGTATGTTTCTTCTCGAGAGAGTAACACATTAATTGCTTTTGTACCATCGTCTACTTCAGCAACTAATTTGGGGAGTTCTCTGTAGCTATCTGGCCCTGCAACAACATCTACTAATTTTTCTTCTTCTAGTAGTTTATCCTTCAAACGCTCGGCCATGCAACCCAAAACCCCAATGATAAGGTCAGATTTTTTAGACTTATTTGAACGTAGTTGTCGTAATCTTTCGCGGATTCTTTGTTCTGCATTATCGCGGATAGCACAAGTATTCAAGAATATGACATCCGCTTCAATTTCATTTTCAGCCTGAGAAAAACCATGTTCCCCCATAATGCTAGCAATAATTTCACTGTCAGCAAAGTTCATGGCACATCCATAACTCTCGATATGTAGTTTTCTCGTGTGTTTAGCTTCTTCTGTGAGCGTTGTCATATATAATCACAAAAATAATGCGTTTATCCCTTTATGGTTCATTCGTTCTTTAAAAGCACGGGTGTGGAAGGTTTTTTGCATATTTGCACAATCATTATGATGCAGCGATTCACGGCATTTTTAGTATTGTTATTAGGAACAGCAGCGCTAAAATCACAAACCAAGCAAGAGGATAAAGGTCAATTCAGTGGCAACCTTCTATTGAATTATCAAAAATATGTACGTGACGATAGAATCGGCGCTAATACACGTGTTTACCTAGAAAACACAGCAAGTGTAGACGCTTGGTTATTTATGCAGTATCGTAGAAATGGCTACAACTTTACCATGCGGTTTGATGCCTTTAATAACTCGCCGCTACTAGATCCTCAGAGTGCATATACGGATCACGGTATAGGATTTTGGCAGGCAAGTAAGCAGTTGAAAGATCTAAACATAACGGTTGGTTCATTTTATGATCAGTTTGGTTCTGGTGTGTTATTTCGTGCTTACGAGCAGCGTCAATTAGGATTGGACTATTCGATTCAAGGTGTACGATTAATTTATGATATCAATGACGATTGGAGATTGAAAGCCTTTTCAGGGAATCAGAAAGGAAATCAAAATAGTGGGACACGCTTTAGTTATACTCCACAGGTTATCAGTGGCATAAATTTAGAAGGTCGTGTCAATATAGGCGAAAATGCAAAGTTCGGAGGATTAAATCTCGGCGCTTCGGCATTGAATAGAAATATTGACCGAGCAACCATGCAGGAATTGGTATCCATTGTTCAATCCTATGAAGAGAAAGATTGGTTTTTCCCGAAGTACAATGTATACGGATTTAATGGGTATTTCAATTACGATATTGGAAACTTTAGCATTGGAGGTGAAGCTAATTATAAAACGCCGGAGGCCATCTTGGATTTTAATAATAAGCTAATTCTTAAAGATGGTAAAGTGTTTTACGGAACGTTGGGATGGGGAAAGAGGTTTAAGTTTGGAAAGAGAAAATTAACCAATGGAAAGACGGTTCCAAACCGAGTATCATTTGGCTTGAATCTTCAGTTGCGTCATGTTGATTATTTTCCATTGCGTACTTCTCCTAGAGAGGGTTTACTGAACGGCCTCATAAGTTACCTTCCTAGCTTGACCAAGCAAAACTCATACCGCTTGATGGCGCGTTATAACGCGCCTGCACAAGATTTAGGAGAAAATGGTATTCAAGGGGAGTTGACGTGTAAAATCAACCGAGGAACACGAATATTAGCGAATGCGAGTTATGTTCAATCTCTTGCTTCCAATGGAATGTTCGATTCCTCATCGATGAGCATGAAGCCCATTCAGCTTTTTCGAGAATATAACGTACAATTGATTCAAAATATTGGTAAGGATAAGCTGAAGTTAGGTCTTCAAAGCATCTTCTATAATCAAGCGCGTTACGAACAAGAGCCAGAGTATGACGACGTTTATACCATGACACCATTTGCGGAGTGGCTACATAAAATCGGTAAGGATAAGAGTTTGCGCATAGAAGCACAATACCTAAATACCGATAGAGACCAAGGCTCATTTGCCAATGTTTTAGTGGAATATTATTTTAATAAAGAGTGGTCTATGTCAATAGGGGACATGGTAAATGTTCAGCCTCATCGCTATGATCGGATGATTATTGAAGATGCTGTATTGCATTATCCTATGTTCTTCTTTAGTTATAACCACAACAATAGTTTTTACACCTTATCCTATTTAAAACAACAGGAGGGAGTCAACTGTTCAGGTGGAATTTGCCGTGTTGAGCCGGCATTCAGTGGAATTCGATTTACGGTGAGTAGTAATTTTTAGAGATCCCAAACACGAGTTCTACGTTCCTGAGAATACGTCTTGATGTTATACCAAAAGGCCGCTATGAGATAAAAGATTATGGGTGAGCCTAAGGCAAAGAAACTAGCATAAATAAAAGACAATCGTACACTTTTGGTGGAAATATTCATTTTCTCTCCGAGCTGTGAGCACACCCCAAAAAGCGATTTTTCCAATGCATACTTAATCCAATTCATTTTAGTTCTTTAAACGAATATACTATAGAACAACTGGATATTGATTTTGGTTTAGATCCCTAAAGCTCTATCCTGAAGAAATGGGCTCAGTAGGCGTTTAGATTCCACTGTGAATGGACCACCTGGTTTTTCATAAACCACTAAATCCTGAATGGGATTTTTACCCGAATTCCTTGAAGATTTCTTCCCGAAGATATACCAAAGATGAAAATCTTTTTCAGCGTGGGCTTTGATTTTTACGGCCTGCTCAATGTGTACTTGGGATTTATTTAGTGCCTTCTCATATTCAGCATAGACGTCTTGTTTAAACGGCAATAGAAAAGCGATTTCACCTTCTTGCGCTAACCATTTACTCATACGTTCGATCAAAAAGATCAAATCATATTCCTTTAAATGTCTTGAAATAGAGCGTTTGGTATCGGTAGATGATAATTGATTAAAAAAAAATGGAGGATTACAAATAATGGCTTGAGCTGGCTTATCTAGTTGCATATCCCACCAATTGAATAGTTTGACTTTGAGGTTGGAAAACTTAGGGTTTAATGAAATATTTTGTTGCACACATGCCAAAGAATCGATGTCGTTTTCAAAACCAATGATGTTGGAGTCCGGATGTTTTTGACTCATCATAAATATGAGTAATCCCGTACCTGTGCCCATATCATAAATATTGGCTGGTTTGTTGAAATTCGCCAACGCACCAAACAGAACACTGTCGGTATTTACAGGCAGACTGACAGATTCTTGATGAATAATAAATTTTTTGAATTCAAATGGTTTTCTCATTGTCCATCCCATTCATTGGGGTTGAAACCTATTGGATTAGGGTATTCTTCTATTCCATCTTTTCTCAGTAAATACATTCGATCAACTCGTGGTAAGGCAACATGAAGATCATGGCTGCAAACCAAGAATGCTTGATTATTCGTTTCTGAACGTTTTCGGATAAGTTCCCAAAATTCAACTTTTGATGGATAATCCAGAAAGGCCGTTGGTTCGTCGAGCAGCACATATTTTGTATGTTGAAACAATGAGCGGGCCAACATTACTTTTTGTTTTTCACCATCGGACAGTTTTGCAAATGACTCTTCTGAGAGGTGCTCAACTCCACAAAAGTTAAGTTCAGATCTGGCCTCTTGTATAATTAACTCTGTTTCTTTTCCGAACCAAGACTGATTTCTCTGCACAGAAAGCACAACCTCAAGTACACTCATTAGTTCCACACTAGGTGATGCTGCGGATAGGTAGCTAATTAAACCGGGTTGGGTTTTGTGACTGGTGTATTTTTTCCCATCGATCAAAATCTCACCATTCAACAAAGGATTTATACCTATCAATGTTTTTAATAACAAGGATTTACCCACGCCATTTGCACCTGCTAAAAGACAAATATCCTTGTCCTTGATTTGAATGGAAATCGCCTTATGCAAAATCAGTGTAGATTTCCCCCGAGAAAACGAGATTTCAATATTTTTTGCAACGAGCGACATCCTTCATACAAAAATGGGATATTCGTACGAGTATATGAACATTATACGAGCAAACCGTGTCGAGCAATTCATTAAGATTAATGAATTAGCTACTGTAATATGGCATGTGCACTACGTACCTATCATAGGTAATGAGCAAGTTGACTATATGTTGCAGTGGATGTATGATATCAATAGTCTTCAAAAACAGCATGAGGATGGACATGTTTTCTATATTATCGAATCCGAAGGAAAGGATCTTGGGTTTATTTCTATCAAGGATGAAGGGACAGGCGATTGGTTTCTAAATAAGTTATATGTACTGACCCAAAAGCAACGCACTGGTTTAGGTTCTGTACTATTTAAATTCATTGTAGATGAACATCCAATTGATTGTATTCGACTACAGGTCAACAGGCAGAATTATAAAGCCATTAATTTTTATTTCAAATTAGGGTTTGTTATTGAAAAAGTGGATGATTTTGATATCGGTAATGGTTATTTCATGAACGATTTTGTAATGATTTGGAAGCGTTAGCTTGCTCTCAACCTTGATTTTTTTTTTAGATTTAAATTTCTGCTTTAAAGAACCCAATTTTGCAGCGTGTTAGCGCTAACCGATTTTTCCTTTGAGTTTGCGGGTCGATATTTATACCGAAATGCAAATTGGCATATTAAGCCGAATGAAAAAATCGGGTTAGTTGGTTTAAATGGAACCGGTAAATCTACCTTACTGAGGCTCATTTCGGGAGAATATGAGCTTCGAGAAGGCCAAATGTCAAAATCGAATCACATGAAAATTGGATTTTTAAACCAGGATCTGCTTAGTGTTGAATTTGATGAGTCCGTTCGAGATGTTGTTTTGTCTGGCAGAGAGGACTTAGTCAAATTGGATACGGAAATCCATCAATTACTAAAAGAAATAGAAACCAACTACGACGATGAGCAACGCCTAAATAGATTAGGTGAAGTTCAAGAACAATTTGGTCAAATTGGTGGGTATGATTGGCAATCTCAAGGTGAAAAAATCCTAGAAGGCTTGGGATTTCCAACCGATTGGTTAGGAAGACCATTGAAAGAATTGAGTGGAGGATGGAGAATGCGTGCGATTTTGGGTCGCTTGTTATTGATGGCTCCGGATTTACTTCTATTGGATGAGCCAACGAATCATTTAGACTTACCCACCATTCAGTGGTTAGAGAGCTATTTGCAAGAGTACCAAGGAACGTATGTTATTGTTTCGCATGACCGATATTTTTTAAATCGTACGGTGAACAGAATAGCCGAGGTTGCGCATCAACAAATATTTCATTATAAAGGGAATTTCAATAATTATTTAGAGCAAAAAGAGGAGCGCGATGAATTGCTTCAACGTCAGTTTGAAAATCAACAGGATTTTATCAAGCAACAGATGAATTTTATTTCCCGTTTCCGTTACAAAGCTTCGAAAGCGGCAGCAGTTCAAAGTCGGGTGAAGCAGCTTGAAAAGATGGACCGGATTGAGCTTCAAGAAAAAGAGACCCGTGATTTTGACATAAAATTCAATATTCGTATAAAGTCTGGTAAAGTCGTGGTTGACTTGAAAGATGTAGGAAAAAGTTACGGCGATTTAAAGATACTTCAGAATGCAGAAGCTCAGGTTATCAGGGGTGACAAAATAGCTTTAATTGGTGCCAATGGAAAGGGAAAGTCGACGCTCTTAAGGATGCTCGTAGGCAATGAACCTCACACGGGTACCATAGAGGAGGGATGGAATGTTGAATCAGCATTTTTTGCCCAGCATCAGCTGGAAGCGTTGAATCTTAAAAACGACCTCTTAAATGAAATAGGAACCGTTAGTTCCGAATACACTGAAAAGGAGCTTCGAACGGTGTTGGGTTGCTTTTTATTCACCGGTGAAGATGTCTTTAAGAAAGTCAAGGTCCTCTCAGGAGGTGAAAAATCAAGGTTGGCTCTTGCTAAAACATTGATTACACAATCCAATTTTTTACTTCTTGATGAGCCTACTAACCACTTGGATATGTTTTCCTCATCGGTTTTGGCAGAATCGCTTGATAACTATGCAGGAACAGTATTATTTGTATCTCACGACCGAACGTTTATCAGCCGGGTAGCAACAAAAGTATGGTGGATAGAAGATGGTAAAATTAAGGAATATCCGGGTACGTATGACGAGTACAAGGAATGGATGAAAAAACGTGAAAAAGAGGCGATAATTTCTATGAATTCAGCTGTTCAAACTCCTCAAACCAAGAAAAAAGAGGTTGGTAATGATAAATCAAAAGTAAAACCGGCCACTGTATCAAAAAATAAGATGCGACACTGGGAAAAGGAAATGGCAAAGTTTGAGCAACAACTGAATACAATCGATGAAACCATTAAAAAAACC
>JAYYCN010000262.1:0-4124 GCA_036161795.1 Bacteroidota bacterium | reverse complement strand
CGCCAAGAGATACTTGATATTCTAATTCAGCTTAGAGAGGAGATAAAGCCAGATACCGTATTAATTCCTTCTTTAAATGATATTCATCAAGACCATAAAACCATTGCTGAAGAGGCATTAAGGGCGTTTAAATTCATCAATGTTCTTTCATATGAATTGCCATGGAATAACCTGAATTTTAATACTTGTGCATTTGAGGTGTTAGAAGAGAACCACGTTGAAACGAAGGTTGAAGCCTTAAAGAAATACCAGAGCCAAGCACATCGACCTTATGCCAATGAGGAGTTTCTTAGATCTCAAGTGAGGATGAGAGGAGTTCAGGTATAAAGAAAATATGCGGAAGTATTTGAGGTTATTCGAACGGTAATGGATTGATATATGAGATAGAGATTCTCGGGCATTCGTGTTAAATTCGCCTTGATGCAATGGATTTCGCAATTGATTTTTGTCATTTTCTTGGCTATTGGTATTGAATCCTTTCGCCGTAGCGTATTAAAAATTAAGAGAAATATCAATATTGGTCGTGATGAGAAAATCAATGATCAAACCAAAGAACGCTGGAAACAAACGTTTTTAGTGGCCTTAGGCCAAAGTAAAATGGTTAGAAGGCCTGTTGCTGGATTCTTTCATATTCTGATTTACGCGGGCTTTGTTTTAATCAACATAGAAGTGTTAGAGATACTCATCGATGGTGTGTTAGGAACCCACCGTGTTTTTGCGGAACCACTTGGTGGTCTTTACAATACGGCCATTGGTTTTTTTGAGATACTAGCATTCGGTGTATTGCTGGCTTGTGTGGTTTTCCTCGCTAGGAGATACATTACGAAAGTTCCTAGGTTTGCCATGCGCGAAATGAAAGGTTGGCCAACCAAAGACGCGACGATAATACTTGTGGTTGAAATCGTTTTGATGGGTGCATTATTATTGATGAATGCTTCCGAGCAAGTATTGCAAGATCGTGGTGCCATGGCTTCGCATGGTTCTTTTCCTGTAAGTTATTATTTGACACCCTTGTTTTCGGGTTCTTCTACATTTACGCTTCATGTTTTGGAAAGAGGATTTTGGTGGTTTCATTTGGTGGGAATTTTGATATTCCTCAATTACTTACCGTTTTCTAAACATTGGCATATCATCATGGCGTTTCCGAATGTTTATTTTTCTCCTTTGGACCCTAAAGGAAAATTCAACAATATGGATACCGTTACAACGGAGGTTAAGTTAATGATGGATCCAGCTGCTCCTACTCCAGAGGGTTATGAACCTCCTGCTGGCTTTGGTGCTAAAGATGTGAACGATTTATCATGGAAGAATTTAATGGATGCCTACACATGTACCGAATGTGGAAGATGCAGTAGCGTATGTCCCGCCAACATTACGGGTAAATTATTGAGTCCTCGAAAGGTGATGATGGATACGCGTGACCGTGTAGAGGAAGTCGGAAAAGCAATGGATGCATCAGGAAATAAGGAAATGCCACAAGACGGAAAAGATTTGCATTCATATATTAGTGCGGAGGAATTATGGGCTTGTACGACCTGTAATGCTTGTGCGGATGCATGTCCAGTGAATATCAACCCCGTCGATATCATTGTTCAAATGAGGCAATACCAGGTGATGGAGAAAAGTGCTGCGCCCAGTGAGCTCAATGGAATGTTTACTAATATGGAAAACAACGGAGCTCCATGGCAGTTTAACCAAAACGATAAAGGACAATGGGCTCAAGGTGATGCATCCTAAGCCAATACCCATCAATTATTCCTATCTTTGTAAGAACTATGAATACCATGTTTAATACGTTGTTGGTTTTCGGACTTGGAACCAGCGAAATCATTGTTGTAGCCTTAATCTTGTTGTTGCTTTTTGGTGGTAAGAAAATTCCCGAGTTGATGCGAGGATTAGGCCGCGGTGTTAAAGAATTCAACAATGCTAAAGACGGTATGCGAGATGAAATCCGCAAAGGAATGTCAGACGATGCTCCCTCCAATAGCGAAAAGGAAAGTTGAAATCGTATAACCGAGTAACCGATATACAAACCGACCTTCAATCAGGCTCGGTTTCTTGTGTTGAGTTGGTTGATTATTATTTAAAAAATATTCAAGAAAAATCTCACCTCAACGCTTTTAATGAGGTCTGGGCTGACGAAGCGAGAGTAAAAGCTACCCTTATTGATACCAAAATAAAATCGGGCCAATCCGGTTCATTGGCAGGAGTGGTCATTGCTCTAAAGGACAATATGGCCTACAAAGACCATAAAGTCAGTGCTTCCTCGAAAATTTTAGAAGGTTTTGAATCCTTATATACAGCTACTGCTGTTGAGCGTCTGGAAAAGGAGGATGCCATTTTTATCGGTCGTACAAATTGCGATGAATTTGCAATGGGTGCTTCCAACGAAAATAGCGCGTTTGGGTCTGTAAAAAATCCACACGATGAAACCAAAGTACCAGGCGGAAGTAGTGGTGGAAGTGCCGTAGCAGTGGCCGCTGATATGTGTCATTGTTCTTTGGGTTCGGATACCGGTGGTTCTATACGTCAACCAGCAGGATTTAATGGTATTTATGGACTGAAGCCAACCTATGGAAGAATTTCTCGTTGGGGATTATTGGCCTATGCTTCTAGTTTTGATCAGATAGGGCCTTTCGCTAAAAGTATTGAGGATGTTGCTTTGTTAACTTCCATCATGTCAGGTAAGGATGATCATGATGCTACCTTACTACAAGAACCACCTATTGACAACTGGTCTTATGAAAGTAAGCAAAAACAAACATTTGCGGTGATGAATCAAGCGGTTAATCACGAAGGGCTGGACCCTAACGTGAAAGCCTCTTTTACCAATTTGTTGGAGAAACTAGAGTCTCAGGGACATACCATTGTCTATTTGGATTTTCCTTTATTGGATCAAATGGTGCCGACCTATTATGTGTTAACCACGGCAGAAGCAAGTTCAAATCTATCTCGATTTTCTGGTATGATGTACGGATATAGAAGCGATAATGCCACAGATTTGGAATCGACGTATATTAAATCTCGTACCGAGGGCTTTGGCCCTGAAGTTAAGCGTCGTATCATGTTGGGAACCTTTGTTTTATCCAGTGATCAATACGATGCATATTACGAAAAGGCTTTAAAAGTGAGACGGATCATTCAAGATCAAACAGATCGAGTTCTGGATAACGCAGATGCGATTTTATTACCCACAACAAGTTCTCCAGCATTCGGTTTAGGCGAAAAAAGTGAGGATCCTGTTTCGATGTATTTGGCAGACTTGTTTACGGTTCAAGCTAATTTGGCTGGAAACCCTGCTATTTCTATACCGGTTTCTAAAACTGAAGATGGTTTACCATTAGGTGTTCAATTGATGACATCACGTGGGTCTGAAAATGATTTATATAGCCTAAGTAGATTGATTGAGGAGGTGAATTCTTGATGCTCGTGGTGAGGTTTGGGGGATTAATTTCAGCTTTTCTACTCTTTTTGCTTCCTTCATTAGAGGCACAAACGGATAGTTCGTTAAATGATCTGTACCAAAAATACCAAGAAAGACGATTACCTGTTTTTAGGAATCAAGAAATTGATAGAGAAATCAAAGAGTGGTTAGAAGATACCGAGGGAACCACTGGAATTCTTGCTTCTAGATATGACCATTACCGCAATCTTATAGAAATCGAAAGACGTGCGCATAAATTACCTTGGTTTGTAGGTTTTATACCAGCGGCGAATACGGGTTTTGAGCCCCGTTTTAGAAGCCCTTCAGGTTATACGGGGATGTGGCCCATGCCATATTTAATGGCCAAAAAATACGGGTTGCAATTAACCGCTCTATACGATGAGCGCAGGGAGCCAGAGAAAGTTACGAAAGCAGCTTGCCAGTATATTCAGGAGTTGCAGAATATCTATCAAGATTGGCGGTTAACTATCACGGCATTTAGGATTGGTCCAGCGCGATTAAACCAAGTCATACACCGTGTAAATACCATCAACTTTGAGACCGTTTATTTAGCTTTAGAGCCACAAGAACAGTTACCAGTAATACAGTTTTTTGCAGCTTCAATAGCGCTTTCTGAATACCTCGAGAATAGAGAATCAGAATTACAGAAATCGCCCTGGGGTAATAGAGAAAGGGTATT
>JAYYCN010000261.1:0-4030 GCA_036161795.1 Bacteroidota bacterium | reverse complement strand
CTTGTTTTGTTCTTTGTGTTGGGAAGTTTAGCAAGCAAGTTGAATAAAACCCAAGTATCAGATGTCAAACACGGTAAAGCTAGGGATGTTTTTCAGGTGTTGGCAAATGCCGGACCTATTTGGTTATTAGCGGTGCTTGCCTTGTTTTGGAATCTTGAAAATACGAATTTGTTTGTTTTGTCGGTCATGTCGGCGGCGCTTTCTGATACTTTAAGTAGCGAGTTTGGAATTCGCTGGGGAGATCGCCCATTCAGTATTGTTACTGGAAAACCAATTTCGGTTGGTGTATCAGGAGGTGTGACTTGGATAGGTTTTGGCGGTGCCACAATAGGTGCGTTATTGATGGCTTTATTTGGGTTGATCTTCCGAAACATTACAACGATGGATGCCGTATTCATCGTGTTTCTGGGCTTTTTTGGTAGTGTGTTGGATAGTATTTTAGGATACTGGCTTCAAGAAAAAGCACAAGTTAACGGTGAGTGGACGGACATTGTAAGCTCAAATGATACCGTAGTAAAAGGTATTAAAGGTGTGAATAACGATGTCATTAATGCTTTCACATTAATTATAATATCTGTGATGGCTGCGTTGATTTGGTTGCGCTAAAAGGTTTGCGGAAAATTTGGTGTGGTTTTTTGGGGGAACTGAGACGGTATATTGTTTCTAAATGTGTACAATGATTTGAATAATGGGATTAAAATGTGTAAAGTGTATTAAATTTGATTTCCTAGATAGTCTGAAAGTAGATGAAAATTTTCAGATAATGTCGATATAAAAAGCATTACACCTATTAAAAAAATTGTTTATGAAAATAAAAAATAGATATTTATTAAATGCGAGCAAGCGAATATTAATCTTAGTATGCCTTGTGTTTGCCATTGGTCAATCTAATGCTCAGGTAGTTGTGGGTCCGGTTAGTATTTCCGCAACATCCTCTGCACCGGCTTGTGTTGGTCAATATTCAGGGTCTATCACAATTAATGGTGGAGGTGGTGTTTTTAATGGCGCTACTCAGAATTACACCTTTTATATTGATAGTGGTGCTGGTAATGAATTATTGTTTACCGTATTCGACAATAGCGGTGATACGACGATTACCAATTTGAAAGCAGGTAGTTATCAATTGTTGGTCGAAGATAAAAATGGTGACGAGGACTCAACCACCGTTATTGTAACTGACCCTGCCGCACTTTCAATTACGTTTAATGGAACCCTTTCAACGCTAACAACAAAATGTAAAGATAGCGCATCAGCTAGCATCTATTTCGATGTATCCAATGGCGCATATCCATATACCTACAGCTGGAATAATAACATTACCTCCGTGGATTCTTTTGCTTTAGGTCTGGTGGCAGGGGATTATAAATTATATGTAGTTGATTTTTATGGTTGTACAGATAGTGCTTCAAAAACTATTAGTGAACCTAATGCTTTGGTGTTATCTGCTGTCCCAACAAATGCGGTTTGTCAAGGGTCTTCGCAGTTATTTTTGAGTGCCACAGGGGGGAATTCTCCTTTTAAATATAAAATCAAGTCTCAAAGCTCTGTTTACTCTACTACTTCTAATTTTAATGGCCTAAGTGATATTGCTAACGACACTGTTTTTGTTTTAGATGCTAATAATTGTCCTGACACCACCACTTATTCCATTCAACACACGGATGCTGCAGCTCCGAATGCTGTTGCACAAAACATTACCATATACTTAGATTCAGCTACCGGTATGGCCACAGCCAATGCCGATGATGCCGATAATGGAAGTACGGATGATTGTACGATGGCCTTTTCTTTGGATAAAACAGCATTTGACTGTGAAGATAGAGGTAATAACGCCGTTGTGTTTACCGCTACAGATCCAGATGGAAGAACAGGCACTGCCAACATTACGGTTGAAGTACTCGATACCACCAAACCGGCCGCGCTACCATATCATTTAACAACAGTTTATTTAGACACCAACGGTGCAGTTGAAATTGATTACACCATGATCGATAGCGCTTCTTTCGATGGTTGCGGTATTGATACCATTACCTTAAGCCAATTGGCGTTCAGTTGTTCTCATGCCGGTGACACCATTGATATCAACTTTATGGTAGAAGATCTTTCGGGAAATCAAGGAAGTGCGACGACCAAAGTAGTCGTGCTAGACACTTTTGCTCCGGACCTTAAGCTAAATACTTTGGCAGATCGTTCTTTAGATTCTTTGGGAGCCGATACATTACATATAGATGATGTAGTGCTTAGCACTTTCGATGCTTGCGATGGCGGAGCAGCGGATACGGTTTACTTTGCAAATATCAGCGATACCATGATTGCCTACAATTGTGGCGATAAAGGGTCTCAAACTGTAGGAGTATATGCCGAAGATAAAAACGGTAACAAGCGTTACAAAGAATTGACCTTCAATGTTGTTGATGATAGAAAGCCGGATTCTTTATTACTAAAAGATACCATACTTTACCTAGACAACACCATCAACGGCGGCTCGGCTTCTTTCAATAAACAGGATGTTGTATTGTTTTCTTATGATAACTGCGGAACAGTAGACACCAGCATGCAAACGTCTTTTGATTGTTCGCATATTGGTTCTAATAACATTACGGTGACCATTAAAGATGCTGCAGGAAATGCTTTAGCTAAAACTATGGAGGTGAACGTACTTGATTCCTTCGCTCCATCGTTTACCAATGTTAAAACCATCACGAGATATTTAGATAGCCTTGGTGCAGATACTATTTTACCATCTGTATTGTACGATGCTGTGGGTGATAATTGTGCAGTAGATAAGGTTTATTCGTCAGATACATTTTTCACTTGTGCCGATACTGGGGTTCATAAAGTGGTGCTATATGCAGAAGATGCCTCTGGCAACCTCGTAACAGATACAGCTACCATTACAATTCTTGATACACTTGCACCATTTGACGTGGTTATTACGGATACCATTACCGTGTATTTGGGACCTGATGGTACTTACACCTTACACGATTCTGATTATCTCGTTAGTGCTATGGATAATTGCGAGATTTCAGATACCATATACTCTCAGCAATTATTTAATTGCAACGATATCAATAGCGTTCCTGTGGATGTTGCGTTGGAGTTTATTGATCCATCAGGAAACACCACAAATGATACTGTTCGAGTATTTGTATTAGATACCTTAGCACCAGAAGCCCGAGCAATTGCAAGAGATACGGTGTACGTATCAAATACATTAAATGGGCCGATTACACTGGATGTAACAGATATTGATTCAGCAAGTGCTGATAATGCCAATTGTTCTCCTTTGAACTTAACTTTAGGAGGAAAGTTTAATATAGACTGTTCGGATGTTAATCAAGAAGTTGAAGTATATTTGATTGCCACCGATGCTTATGGTAACGAGTCAAGAGATACCACGTTGGTGCTCGTCTTAGATACCGTGAAGCCTGTTATTGTGCTTCGAACAATCATTCCTAATTTTTACGTAAACGCCATCGGTGAGGACACCATTCAAGTTTCGGACATTGACGGTGGATCGACAGATAATTGTGGTATCGCTGTAAGAGAAATCATTGGGCAATTTATTACATGCGCAGATGCACCAAGTAAAGATATTGTGTTCAGAGTGGTGGATAAATATGGAAACGAGTCTACCGAGACGATTACTGTAAATGTAATCGACACGGTAAGGCCTCAAATTACCGTTAAAAATGCGACCATTGTCATTGATACATCAGGAAAAGCGATCTTGGATAAAAGTCAAGTAGTGGTGGTTTCTAGCGACAATTGTGGTGTAGATACCATCACATTGAGTAAAGATGAATTTGATTTAAGCAATGTTGGATTAAATAATGTAGACATTACCATAACAGACAAATCTGCAAATTCAACAACCAAAACGGTGGAAGTTACCGTAATCATTGGGGATGCAGATAAGGATAGTATTCCTGATTACGTTGAGCGAAATGTGGATACCGATGGTGATGGTACCTCAGACTATCTCGATATTGACTCAGATAACGATGGTCTAATCGATAGTGCTGAG
>JAYYCN010000260.1:0-9309 GCA_036161795.1 Bacteroidota bacterium | reverse complement strand
CAATTCACAGCATCTGACATACCATGCTTAACATGAAGATACATAGCTTGCGGGTTTACACTATCAAACCCAGTAAATTTCCTTCATGATGTTTCTTCTGAAGAGAATGCAAAGGCATCACTTCTTTTCGTGTAATAAAGTGGCTTAACTCCGGTTCTATCCCGAACAATGGTATAGGTGTTCTCTTTTGAATCGTATATGCAAAACGCAAAAAAACCATCCAACAATGGAAGGCATTTCTCCTCCATTTTTGCCCACATTTCCAATAACACCTCGGTATCACTATCGGTTACTGCATCTATGTTGTATTGGCTTCTTAACTCAATATAGTTAAAGATCTCGCCATTGTAACTAATCCAATACCGACCGGTTGCATCGCACATGGGTTGATGTGCTCTTTCTGATGGAGCAATAATTGAGAGCCTACGATGCAACAACATACCATTTACCTGCTCACTAATGGATGGCAGTAAGGCTCTTTGTGGCATATATTGCAAATCGCTAGAATAATGTTCCTTGCCCCATTGAACAGGAAGGGGATCTGATGACCTTAAAGAAAGGACTACCCCAGCATCGTCGTATCCACGGTGATCAATATCCTCACTGAACTGATAAATCCACTTTTTCCAAAATGGAGCGTCTTTTTCAATGGTTATGGATATTCCGGCAATTCCGCACATACCAACTGAGTATATCGTTTTATCAATGCATTCACAACAGCCTTGGATCCATATTGATGCTTGGCTTGTTTCGAAATAGCATCTAAATCAAAGGTTTGAGATTTGGAGAGGAATTCCAAGATGGCTTCTGAAATTTTATTCTCTTTTTCATTTTGTGTCTGAAATCTAGGAATCAATATCCCATTTTTAGCATTGACCATCTCAGATATACCTCCTACATCCGTAGCGATGACAGGCAATCCAAATGATAAGGCCTCGCTAATAACACATGGAGAATTCTCTGCATCACTCGGCAAAATAAAAGCATCCGCTAATCTGTAGTAATCGGTTAATTGTTGTGTCTTCATCGATGCTAGAAATACGATATTCTCAGATGCGTAATCGCTGAATATTTCGCTACCTGCACCAATGAGGATAAGTCGTAATTTTTTACCAACGCGAATCAGATTATTAACCGCCTCAATGAGCTCTGTTATATTCTTGCGGACCTCAAAATTGGAAATATGCAATAAGGTAACAACATCTGTGGTAGACCTCTTTTTGGGAAGGCTATTTTTTTCAAACTCCTCAAAGGCTTGATCTAACACATTAGGAAAAATCATATAAGGCTTGGGAACGGCATACTTCGCCTCCATAGAACTGTAAAGTTTTGTGGAAATACTCGCTACTAAATCAGTCTTTTTCCATAGCCATTTCATGTAAAAGCGGAACCATGCATTCCTCTTCTCGTACGCGTCTGGCGTACTTGAATCAAAAATTGCCCAATGCTCCGTATACAGAAGTTTATACCCATATTTACGCTTGAACCAAGCCGCCCAAAAACCGATTTTATCACCTGCGTGTACATGAACCAAGTCTGCTGTTTTAAGCGTTTCCTTCAACTCCCTAAAAGCCTGAAGATGGAAACGAATAGCATTCAAAACCCTGGAAAATATACCCCTCCATTGCGTTATTGTGACCAGATGTTCATTCTTACTACTTACTCGATTGGATACGACTGATTCACCGACGTGGATATGGTACAGATTAGCGGTATCGTTTATGGACAACGCTTTACTGAGCGCTAAAAAATGCCTTTGTACAAAAACACCCGCCAATTGATTTGACGACGTAGGATACCACCCAGCTAACCAAACGATGCGCACAAAACAAATATAAGTTTTCGCTATCGAACGAGCTTATAGTCGATGCGAGTTCTATCCGCTTCCCAAGGAAAATCCTCATAAACAGTGAAGTTCAAAACAGCATTTTCAAAACTCGCATGCCAAAAGGTGTCCGTTTCTGTATCTCGATTAAACGTAAGTACAAGTAGGCTGTCTTTTTTATTGAATATATAAATACCGGTATCTCGATAATCATTGGATTGAGAACTAATCAGATCATCAATTATTAGTATAAATGAATTATCTGCGCCCAAATCTAAGACCCAACTTTCATTTTCGACATACTCAGTATAGGACATACGTTCGTCACTTTGTAGAATATGATTGTCATACACCCTCTCCCTAATCTCAATAGCGTTCCATTTCCCAACAATGGAATCCATTCCCAATGGAGCATTGGACGTTTCGTCTTTCTTACAAGCATTTAGACCCATGAAAAAAAACAAGAGAGCAAGGATGGTTCTGTTCATGCTGCAATAATACAGATAGCCATCAAAATAAAAACTGCATATTCGGTGGTAATGATATATTGCACTAATATTACAGAATGAAATCTTTAATGTGTGCAACAGCCCTTACCCTGGGCTTATTCAGTATTTCAACTGTCTTTTCACAACAACAATTGTATAAATACCAAGGATTCACCGTATCCACAAAAACACAGAAACTTGAGGAACAACGCAAAAAAGATAAGTACCTCATGCAAATTAAAATGATCTCTGAGGATCAAAACCTCTACTACCCCGCAAGTATGATGGTAAATTCCAAAACGAAAAAGAAAGTCGTTCGAAACAGGACTCTTGGATCCTTAAAAGTTCAAAACGGAACGGGACTATTCACTTCTAAAAACATAGAAGGAGAAAGAAGTGATTATAAGACCGAAAACGGAGATGTTTTATACATGTTCGAAAAAGGTAAAATCTATAGTGACGATGATAAGTTCAAAGTAAGATCTGGGGATGAGCCGATACTCACCTACGATGAGACCAAAAGCTTGAAACCTCTTAACGAGTATAACTTATTGATAGATGCAAAGATGATGAATGGTACCTGGACGGGAGATTGTGTTGATGGTGAAATATTAATCACCTACAGCGACACCGGAGTAAAAGATGTTCTATTCCTTCGTAACGGAACAACAACTTATGCTTGGGTTCGCCGAAGTACGCAAGTTTTTGACAAAGTTGATCAAAGTGCGTCATTAACTTTTGATAAACAAAGCATGGGACTGATATACTTCAATAAGGACGGAATCCAATGCAGAATGAAACGTGATTCAGAATAAAATAGTCGAATACTAAATAAAAAGCCCTGAATTTCAGGGCTTTTTTGTTGGGCGACCGACCGGAATCGAACCGGCGACCTCCAGTGCCACAAACTGGCGCTCTAACCGACTGAGCTACGACCGCCGTATGAAGTGGTGCAAAATTAATCTTAACAAATAAGAGTTGCAACCCATTTTTTTATCGGTTTTCAGAAAGTCCTAGATAACTTAAAAATTCTTCTCTTGTTTGAGCCTCTTTAAATTTTCCATGGTAACTGGCCGTCACCGTTGTACTCTTGGTATCTTTTATTCCTCGACTAGCTACACAAAGGTGTTTTGCATCCATTACTACAGCCACGTCATCCGTCTTAAGGACGTCTTTCAACTCCTCAGCAATTTGTATAGTTAGACGTTCTTGAACTTGCGGTCTCTTGCTGTAATAATCAACTATCCTATTTAGTTTAGATAAGCCGATAACTTGTCCAGAACTAATGTAGGCTAGATGTGCTTTTCCATGTATGGGTACGAAATGATGTTCACAGGTACTGTAGAATTCAACATCCTTCTCAACCAACATTTCAGAGTAATTAAAGGTATTTTCGAAAAGTGTTGGCTGTGGTTTATGCTTTGGATCTAAACCTTTAAAATGCTCATTGATGAACATTTTCGCTACTCTCGCTGGTGTTCCTTTTAAGGACTCATCTGAGAGGTCTAGCCCTAAAACATGCATGATTTCTTTAAAATGTTTTGCGATCAACTCAATTTTAAGTTGATCATCCATTTCAAAAGCATCTTCCCTCAGCGGAGTGTCTTTAGCGTTGCCAATATGGGAATCTCCCATTTCATCCCAAGATGAAACTACTTTTAATTTGTTATCCATTAAATTCTACAAAGTTACGTGGCGTTTCGTACAGACGCACACTTAGTTCATAATTGTTATCAATTCGTTCTCTGAGTCTCTTCCAAATGACCCAAACAATGTTTTCGGCAGTAGGGTTAAGATCGGTGAAATCATCCACATCTAAATTCATATTTTTATGATCAAACCGCTGGGTTACCTCTTCCTTAATGTATTGCTTCAGCACTTTCATATCGATCAGGTATCCACTTACTTCGTCAACCTCACCCGTTACTTTTACTTGTAAATCGTAATTATGACCGTGGTAATTATCATTATTACAAAGGCCAAAAAAAGCTTTATTTTCTTCCTTCGTCCATTGAGGCACATTTAAGCGATGTGCCGCATTACAATGAGCCGTTCTGTATACCGATACTATTCTTCCCACAATACCTAAAATTAACCACGAATGTCGTATTTTGTTCATTGATTGAAGTCAAAAACTTAACAAAATAAACCTTATCTTCTATCAAAGAATAACTTAGTCGGGTAAAATGTTAAATACTTTTGAATAAACGCAAGTAAGGTGCACCTAATTTTGCCACATGAAATTTTTCATTGATACAGCAAACCTTGAACAAATCCGTGAAGCTAATGACTTAGGCATCTTAGACGGAGTAACTACAAACCCTTCGCTGATGGCTAAAGAAGGCATTTCTGGAGATGAAGCGGTTCTTCAACATTACAAAGATATTTGTGAAATTGTGGAGGGTGATGTGAGTGCAGAGGTGATTTCCACTGAGTATCAAGGAATGATTGAAGAAGGAGAAAAACTGGCAGCTTTACATGAGAATATAGTGGTTAAAGTTCCTATGATCAAAGATGGTATCAAGGCTATATCATACTTCACATCAAAGGGAATCCGCACGAATTGTACATTGGTCTTTAGTCCCGGTCAAGCCATACTCGCAGCAAAAGCTGGAGCCACTTACCTCTCTCCGTTTATTGGAAGACTCGATGACATTAATTGGGATGGTATGGAACTCATCAAACAGATTGCAGAAATTTATGCTGTTCAAGGATATGAGACCGAAATTCTAGCAGCAAGTATTAGAAATCCTTTGCACATTGTAAAATCCGCCCAGTTTGGTGCAGATGTGGTAACCTGCCCGTTAAATGCCATTTTGGGCATGTTAAATCACCCTCTTACAGATAAGGGTCTTGCTCAATTTTTGGCCGATCACGCTAAAGCGAATGGCTAGTTATTCTCAAATAAATATCGAAGATCTGGCATAATTTGATATGCCTGCTGTTCTTCGGTACCCGTGATATCCATAAAATAACAATTGCGCCCCTGATTGACACTTTGGCCAGCAAGCCACTGCTGTTGCGCCACACTATCAGGGGCGTTTTTCAACCAACGAGTTACGGGTATTACACAGTACCAGCCAGAATGCTTACCTGACTTATCTTTTACTTCTTTAATTGCTCGAACAGGTCCTACCTTCCATTTTCGGAAAGCCATAAGTTCATCTGGGTTTTCCATCTTCTTTAGTTTTTCCTCAAACTCCATATTACCGCCTTGTGCCCTCACTAAAGTCGGATGCATATAGGAAATAAATGTTTTAAAATCACCTTCTCGAAAGGAATTGGCAAATTCAGTGGCGGATTCTTCAAAAATGATTTCCATTTCCTTCTTTGTATGAATTTCATTTCCTAGCGTGGGTTTGCCACCATTGATCAATGAGTCTGAGTTACTTTTCCCTGTCGCTTCATATTTCATGGATAATGAGGAATCAATCTCATCAGATGAATCATTTCCGCAAGCACCAATAAAAAAAAGTATCATTAACGTTGCAAGTCCTCGCATAACGCAAAAGTAAAGGGATAATGAGCATAAACAAAGGGCTGCGTGATGCAGCCCTTTGAATATCTAGAAAGATGAGTTATTTCACTTCTTCAAAGTCCACATCTTGAACTTCGTCTTCGCCTGAGCTTGCTCCGTCAGCAGATGCATCAGATCCCGCATCTCCTTGAGCCCCTGGCTGACCATTTGCATCACCCTGCGTTGCTTTGTACAAGTCTTCACTTGCTGCTTGCCATGCAGTATTCAGGGTTTCGGTGTGTGCTTCGATATCCGCCATATTCTTGGCCGCAACCGCCTCTTTCAATTTCGCTAAAGCATCATCGATAGGACCTTTTTTTTCATCTGGAATCTTATCACCATACTCCTTTAATTGCTTCTCGGTTTGGAACACCAATGAATCAGCAGCGTTGAATTTGTCGATTTCCTCCTTACGTTGCTTATCCGCATCAGCATTTTGCTCCGCTTCATTCTTCATGCGCTCGATTTCCTCTTTGCTCAAACCAGAACTCGCTTCGATACGAATCTTCTGCTCTTTTCCAGTCGCTTTATCCTTCGCATATACATTCAAAATACCATTCGCATCAATATCAAATGTTACTTCAATTTGAGGTACTCCTCTCGGAGATGGTGGAATACCATCTAGGATAAACTTACCGATGGTTTTGTTATCCGCAGCCATTGAACGCTCACCCTGAAGAACATGTATTTCAACGGACGGCTGATTATCAGCCGCAGTAGAGAAAGTTTCTGCCTTTTTGGTTGGGATGGTTGTATTAGATTCAATCATCTTGGTCATTACACCACCCATGGTTTCAATACCTAAGCTCAAAGGGGTAACGTCAAGTAGTAACACATCCTTTACTTCACCTGTCAATACACCACCTTGAATTGCGGCTCCTACAGCAACAACCTCATCTGGATTCACCCCTTTTGAAGGTTCTTTTCCGAAGAAATCCTTAACCAATGTTTGAATGGCAGGGATACGAGTAGATCCACCAACTAAAATAACCTCGTCAATATCACTTGCGCTCAAACCCGCATCTTTTAGCGCGTTCTTACAAGGTGCTAATGTCCCTTGAATTAGGCGTTCTGCTAACTGCTCAAATTTTGCACGTGTCAACTTACGAACCAAGTGCTTAGGCACTCCATCAACCGCAGTTACATATGGCAAATTTATATCTGTTTCAGTACTCGATGACAACTCAATTTTTGCTTTCTCTGCAGCCTCTTTCAAACGCTGAAGAGCCATAGCATCTTTTCTAAGATCGATATTTTCATCCGCCTTAAATTCTTCAGCCATCCAATCGATTAAAACCTGATCAAAGTCATCGCCACCAAGATGGGTATCACCATTGGTTGATTTCACCTCAAATACACCATCGCCTAGCTCAAGAATTGAAATATCGAAGGTTCCACCACCTAAATCGTAAACCGCAATTTTAATGTCGCGATCGGTTTTATCTAGACCGTAAGCTAACGCCGCAGCTGTAGGCTCGTTAATGATTCGCTCAACTTTCAAACCAGCGATTTCACCGGCTTCTTTGGTTGCTTGACGTTGCGCATCGTTAAAGTAAGCCGGTATCGTCACAACGGCGCGGGTTACTTCTTGACCTAAGTGATCTTCGGCTGTCTTCTTCATTTTCTGAAGAACCATAGCACTGATTTCTTGCGGAGTATATTCACGATCGCCAATTTTCACACGTGGTGTATCGTTATCACCTTTCACCACCTCGTAAGGGACTCTTCCAGCTTCCTTTGACATAGAAGAAAAATTCTCTCCCATGAAACGTTTTATCGAGTGAATGGTATTATTTGGGTTTGTAATCGCCTGGCGTTTTGCAGGATCACCCACTTTACGTTCGCCGTTTCCATTATCTAAGAAAGCTACAATAGAGGGTGTTGTTCTATGACCTTCACTGTTCTGTATCACAACAGGCTCATTACCTTCTAGCACCGCTACACAGCTATTCGTTGTTCCTAAGTCAATTCCAATTATTTTGCTCATGATTAATATCTTTTGTCTTATATGTTCGCAAATGGAATGCCAATACAAAAAAGCCACTTGGCTTATGTCAAAATGGCGGATTGCACCCCAAAATAAAAAGAAATCACGTCACTTATTGTCAGTTTTACTGACGATGATGCACAACTTAAGGCAGTCGCACAAAGTTCAATCCCATGGTAACAGGCCTTGATGCTAAGAATCCAATGGTCGCTGGCTCAATTGGAACATTATATATACCCTGTTGGCATCTCGAGCCAAATAAACCCGTGCCACCAGTGACATTGGAGTAGTCCGCAATTTTCTGCACAATGCCTATACTTGGTTCGTTTACTGAAATGTAATCCACCAAACTTTCACCACCGGCGTAATATTCGATACTAACTGATTTTAGATTTCTGATTACAGGCAGTGAAGAATCTAGACTGGATGCAAGGAATTGCATAAACGCTTCCCGCTCCACCTGATGTAATACACGATTGGGAAATCTAGGATCTACGCGGTAGTTGGTAATCATATTCCATGTAAGATCTTTTTTCCTGAGGAAAACGGTATCATTCGTATACTCCTCAATCTCAGCCTTCATTTTGATGTCATAGGCGTGTGCATTGGCCCCTGGCATATATTGGACAAAGATGAATCTTGATGCCAAAGAAAAAATAGGATTACTTGTTTTGAAAGGTGCCTCAATCCTGGTTGAACCCAACGTCCAAATACTGCTTTGTGCAGTCATACCTGAACGCGGGCTATTAACTTCTAGACGATAAGGTTCATTTTCAAAAATTTTCTCATCCGTCTTATACAAATAATTTACTGCGCTGCTAAATATACCAGAATCCTTGGATACCTCATCCACTCTCAACAGTGAAATGCGTTGACCCGTATTCAATCGGGTAAGTGTAACATTTGCCGAGTCCAAAAACAAACTATCAGGAATTTGAGCAATCTTATAGGCGCTGCCGTCTTCGTTAAGAAAAGCCTTATTTATTTTGATGTACTGCGACTCCTGCAAAGGATCTAACAACCCGTATACCGCAATAACTTCCTTCCACTCGGCCGTAATATCTACATCGTTTCCGCATGAGGTAAAAAACAACATTAGCAAACCCACCACTAAAGCCCTTGAACCACTAACAAATCCTCTCATTTACTACGACAAATGTATCCAAACCGCCTCAAAGTTTTATTACAGGACTGTATTCCATGGAAGTAAATCGACTAAAAATGAAGATAAATAAGAAATTATCTTAAATATTGCAGTTGAAAATGTCAGTTCACAAAGAAATCAAAAAGGTTACTACTCATGTACTTAGTGAAATGAAACTAAGAAATGAGAAAATATCCATGCTAACGGCGTATGATTATTCAATGGCTAAGATCATTGATGATGCCGGTATAGATGTCATTCTCGTAGGTGATAGCGCATCGAATGTAATGGCAGGACATGAAACCACGCTTCCAATTACACTAGATCAAATGATTTATCATGCTTCCA
>JAYYCN010000259.1:0-3675 GCA_036161795.1 Bacteroidota bacterium | reverse complement strand
ACCAATGAATACGAGGAGATCAACGCCAGTGTAGATAGCTTAGATTCTGTATTCTTCAGAACGACGAAATAGGGTGCTGATTCCGGGTTTATGGTTTATGGTAAAACAGCATTTAGAACAAACAACCAGCGACCAGAAACTAGCGACTAAAAACCAGCGACTAGAAACAAAAAAAGGGCCGCATACGCGACCCTCTCCATTCTCTGTATTTGCGATCAACTTACATTGAGTAAGAGAATTTCACTGAAACGGTAGTTCCTGGTGCCAACTGCTGGAAAAACTCCGAATTGGCTTGATAAGAACTAAATATTTGCTCACGCTTGTCGTTGAGCAAGTTACTTACCTTCAACGCGAGGTTCATTCTGTTTTTGTAACCGAATTTACCACTAGCGGTAAGGTTTAAGCTGTGGAATGGTACCGTAAATACATCGGCACGATTAGCATATCCTACAAACTGTAAGGTAGGACCTTGAACGTTATAATATACCCCTGCTTCAAAAAGCTTCGTTCTACTCTGGTAGCCTAATCCTCCATTCACGATGTATGGAGCCTGGCCAGCCATTGCCCTCCTTCTAGAAATCGTTTGTCCGTCCCTTGCACCGAACGTTCTCGATAAGAACTCCGCATCGTTAATACTAATCTCAGATTGGGTTACCGTCACATTCGTATTAAAACTAAAATATTTCAACGCGGAGTGAACAACCTCTAAGTTCTTACGCAATTCAAACTCAGCACCTAAAATTGTCGCATTACCCACATTCCTTGGCTGGTAGGCATTGTTATCGGCCATATACTGTACAATTTCAATAGGGTTGGTCATCGACTTATAGAATACACCTATAGACAACATATCAGAACGCTTCATGAACGTTTCAAATCGAAGATCAAAGTTGTTGATATTGGTTGGACGTAGATCACCGTTCCACAACAATAGATTCTGTGATTGACCATTCTGGTCAACAATATTCACAGATTCGCTAAATAATCCACCTTGGAAAGAGCGGCCTGTAATTGGGTCCAATATTTGAGCAAATGAAAGTTCTTTAAAGGATGGGCGTGCCGTTGTTTGGGTAAAGGAAGCACGGAGGTTGGTTTTACGCTTTAAGCGATAGAGCATGTTCAATGTTGGGAATAAACGGAGATGATTCATCACCTCTTGATTATTCAACTCCTTGCCATTCTGATTGATCCCAGAGTAAAATTGCTGATACATTTCGCCACGCAAGCCTCCAATGACTTTAAACTTCTTCGTAAAATCGAAATCCCCAGAAATATAGGAGGCTGCATAATTCACAGAGCCCGTAAATGCATTAGGGTTGTTTCTGTATCCCTGTCCATCCACGAAGTCCGCCGTGTAGTAGAAACCATTTTGATTGCTTGCGGAAATTAGATTTTGATCCATCATGATAAGTTGAGGGTCTTCAAAGCCATCGAAACCACCTTGTATTTGATACGATTCAATGCTGTAGTCTCGGTATTTGAACGTATAAGCGGCACCAAATTTAATGGTAGATTTCATTCCTGAAATACGGGTTTTACGGGTGAAATCCAAGCGATTTGCTACGTTGTATTCTTGTAGGGATCTCCAGATTCGTTGGGGGAAGCCGGCTTCTGAACTGATGGTTAAGTCGGGAACACGAATACGGGTAAAACGAATATCTGGGTCGTACATGGTTGAAAGGGTAGGTGCCACTTTCCACTCCACCTCCCAATTACCACGGTCTCTGGTATGTTTACCAGAAAGAAAAGCGTTCGTCAGACTTCGTTGGTTGAATTCTAGGTTATATTGCTGTGCATCCCATTCTGCTCCTTGTAGCGAATTCCTGAAGAAAAACTGACCTGCTTTGGATTCACCGTTTTGGATATGCAGCAAGTTGAAACGGAATTTATCGTTTTTCGACTTAAGCGCGATGCTTCCTAAATAACCAAGAATTACATTATTTACACCGAAATTTCCTGTTTGGCGTTCAAAAGGGATTAACTCATTCTTAGATGTCTCATTCTGTTTAGCGTAGAGGTTGAATTGTGCATCCCTAAAGAAATCGGTTTGATTTTTATAGCTCAACGATGACTGATAACCCAGCGTGTATTTACGGTTTATCTTTTTAGTATTGGCAAAAGAAATTCCAAAGTCGAAGTTCACCGGACTGGTTTTTTCTGTTGTCCCTAGGTTCTTATTAAAATCTCGGTTGATTTGATAAAACTCTTTGGCTTTGATCGGATTACTTAGCGCATCCACAATGGATGGTATTTGACGGTAAGTTTGCGTTGGATTTTTGCGCGTTCCGTCATCAAAACCTAAGAAATCAGTGGAACCACCCTCATAGTCGAGGTAGTCGCTTTGTAAGTGCATCGACGGGTTATAACCCAGTCCGAAGGATACATTAAACGATTTTTTCGAAGGGAAGTCCTTGGTAGCGAGATCCACTATACCCCCAGTGAAGTCCGCTGGAAGATCCGCTGTAAATGTTTTAGCCACCACGATATTATCAATCACGGCGGTTGGGAACAGATCCATCTGAATGGAGTTTCGGTCAGGATCCAAACCAGGAATATCCATTCCATTCATCGTGGTTTTGGTGTAACGATCACCTAAACCTCTCACGTAAACGTATTTACCACCTTCAATGGAAACACCGGTTACACGCTTCATGGCGGATGCGGCATCTCCATCACCAATTCTCTTAAATGATGCAGCAGATATACCGTCAATCATGTTTGGGGCCATTCTTTTCGACGTGAGTATCGCAGACTCTGTGTTTTGCATTCTCTTTACGGAAATGTTAACAGCACCGATACTCTCCATTTTTGGAGTCAAACGTATATCGCCCAAAGCATTGGTTTCTCCGCTTTTAACCACAATGTCGGTTAAATTTAGATCAGCGTAGTTATTGAGGGTGATTTTTAATTCATAGGTGCCTGGGGCTTTGATTAATTCAAACTTGCCATCGATATCGGATTCTGCTTTAGCATCGCCCGTAAAGATATCAGCACCATATACAGATTTACCCGTTTTGTTGTCGATGATATGTCCTCTGATGATACCCGTTTGGACATTATCTCTACCAGGGTTTTCAGGGTTTTGTGAAAAGGCGTATGAAATACTGGTTAGAGTGATTAGCCCCCAGATAATAATATTTTTCATCTCTTGTTTTTATATGTTTTTGATCGCAATTTTTATACTAATCAAGGCCCGGGTTTCCCCGGACCTTGAAACAGGAATTATGAATGGATTATTTGTAAGCTTCTTCTTTCGCCGCCCAAGACCAACCTGCAAATGGAGCAACATCAGCACCAGCGTTGGTTGCAGAAGCTACGCTTGAAGCGTGAGCGTCCGTTCCACCTTTAAAGATTTTCGTCAAATCGGTTGAATCAGTTGTGATTTCTAAATCAGCAAATGTTAAAGAACCGTCACCGAAAGTCACATCAGAGCCTGATGACAATGACATATCACCGCGGCTGTCAGCCATTCCACCGTCAAAATTGAAGAAGTAGATTTTTGAGAAAGCACCTTGTGCTGACTTACGGAAGTCTCCCAACTCAGAAGCTGCATGACCCTTAACCCAACCGTTTGTTACGGTATGTCCAGCGTTCATAGAACCCTCTGGTCCGTCAATCTCCAAAGCGTGGTCTGTGTCTGCTCCGCAAATAATAATGAAATTATCTAAAGTACCA
>JAYYCN010000258.1:0-2515 GCA_036161795.1 Bacteroidota bacterium | reverse complement strand
ATAGTGGATGTTATAAGGAATCTCAAAATACTCTTTTTGTTCATCTAGCTCTACCGTTCCAATTTTATTAATACTCTTAACAAATTCAATGCTACTCCCATCCATTATGGGCATCTCAGGCCCGTCAATTTGGATTAATGCATTATCTACTTCACAACCCACCAATGCAGCAAGTACATGTTCAACCGTGGATATACTTACTCCTTCTTTTTCTAAGGTGGTTCCTCGGGAGGTGTCTGTCACCAAGTCACAATCAGCATCAATGATAATGTTATTCTCAACATCCGTACGTTGAAATTTATACCCGTGATTAGCTTCAGCCGGGCAGAGGGTTACTTTCGTTGATTTTCCGGTGTGTAAACCAACACCATTAAATGAAATTGTACCGTTTAAGGTGGTTTGTTTATTGTTGATACTACTCATTTGAGCTTTTGAGTGAGTTTATTTCCCTTTTTAATTGATTGATTTCTTTGAAAAGATCTGAAACTTTCTGAGATCCAGCAATGCCACGAAGATAAGAATTTAGATCCATTGCAGGGGTGCCCGACATTTTACGATGACTACCTTTTATGGATTTGGTTACACCGGCCTGTCCTCCAAAAGAGTTAAATGGATCAACGGTAATATGTCCAGCCACACCTGCCTGGCCCCCAAAGACCGAGTGATGTCCAATTTTGGCACTTCCTGCGACTCCACATTGACTAGCCATAACCGTATGTTCCCCGATCTCTACATTATGTGCAATTTGGACTAGGTTATCAAGCTTAGTGCCTTTACGAATAACGGTTTCCCCCATGGTGGCACGATCGATGCAGCAGTTTGCGCCGAGTTCCACATCGTCTTCGATTTTTACGATTCCAACTTGGGGTATTTTTTGGTATTCTCCGTTCATAGGAGCAAATCCAAAGCCATCGCTGCCTATTATACTTCCAGCGTGAGCAGTAAACCGATTGCCAATATGGGTTTTGGAGTAAATCACCACACCTGGGAATAGTGTAACAGCGTCTCCGATGATTGTGTCATTTGCAATACTCACTCTCTCATGAATCTGGGCGTTTCTCCCAACGATCACATTTTCATCAATATGAACAAATGCACCTATATATGAGCCTTCTCCGACGCGCGCCGTTGGATGAATCACCGCTGTTGGATGAACGCCCTTTCTTTTCTCATTCGGGTTAAAATAAATGGAAAGTATGGTGCAAAAAGCGAAATAAGGATTTTCGTGTGCAATGAGTGTCGCGTTGATTTCTTGACTTGCCTTGAAATTTTCAGGTACAAATAGGATGCCGCATTCCGAATCGTAAACTTGATTTTCATATTTCGGATTAGCAAAAAATGCCAAATCTTTGCTTGTTGCTTCATCGAGTTTTGCCACTGAAGATATGGTTTTGTTTTGGTCACCAATGATTTCTCCACCTGTTGTTTTTGCAATATGTTCAGCACTTAATTGAGGCATGGTTGCAAATTAAGGCTTTTGCCAAGATGTTTTGCAAGTTTCATGGCCTTAGTCTTGATGTGTTTTCAAAAAAAAACGTCTATTTTAGCCGACCAAGAAAACGAAAGAGTAAACTTTTATGAGTTCAACAACTACTTTATCTAACACCCAAAAAGGACACCCCAAAGGGTTGTATGTCCTGTTTGTCACAGAAATGTGGGAGCGATTCAGTTATTACGGAATGCGTGCCCTGTTTGTATTATTCATGACCAAAGCTTTATTATTTGATAAAGCATATGCTTCTGATATCTACGGAAGTTACACGGGTTTAGTTTATTTAACTCCACTTATTGGGGGTTACATGGCTGACCGCTATTGGGGAAATCGAAAATCTATCATTATCGGTGGAATTTTGATGGCTGTTGGGCAGTTTTTCATGTTCCTTGCAGGTACGCTTTACCAAACAGCATCTGCTCCGATGTGGATGTTTGTCGGTCTTGCTTTCCTTATTATAGGTAATGGATTTTTTAAGCCAAACATCTCAACTATGGTTGGGCAGTTGTACCCTGAGGGGGATAAGCGAGTTGACTCTGCTTTTACCATTTTCTACATGGGTATCAACTTAGGAGCTTTTATTGCTCCATTTGTTTGCGGTTATTTAGGAGATACAGGTAGTGCGGCTGATTTCCGTTGGGGATTCCTTGCAGCATGTATTGGAATGATATTGAGTTTGGTGATGTTCATTGCTCTCAAAAACAAGTATATTGTTACCCCAGATGGAGAACAGATTGGTGAGGCGCCTAATAACGCTCGTAATGAAGAGGATGTAGAGAAAAAAGAAAGCGTTCCAGTTAATCCACGTCGGATTTACCTTTGGGTAGGGGTATTTTTCGCACTTTTCTTGTTATTCTATTATCCGTTAGATTTTGGAATGATTGGTTCATTTATTTTTGGATTAACCATAGCCGCACCGGGTTTTATCATCACTGATCCATCACTAGAGAAAGTTGAAAAACAACGTATTTGGGTCATTTACATTGCAGCGTTTTTCGTGATCTTCTTTTGGGCAGCTTTTGA
>JAYYCN010000257.1:0-2938 GCA_036161795.1 Bacteroidota bacterium | reverse complement strand
ATCTTCGATTTTCTTAATGAAAAAATCTCGCATATTATGTGGGGACGTTATCAAAACCTTGCATTGTTTTAATCCTTCTACGTTTGGGTTTTCGCACTCAAGGCAGTGAAAAATATTTAAGATATCTTTTAGGATTTCTTTTTTGGTGGTCATCAATAAATGATCACAATACACTTTAGCGGTATCTTCATTGAAGTTGCCTGTTCCCACAAAACCATAATGAATGATTTTATTGCCCGCTGTTTTGCTTATGGCGCAGATCTTTGCGTGTACTTTCATGTCTTGCACACCCACAAATACTTGAACCCCCTCTTCCTCTAGTTTGCTTTTCCAATATAGATTGGCTTCTTCATCAAATCGTGCTTTTAATTCCACAATGACACTTACCTTTTTTCCATTCCTTACCGCGTTTATTAGGGCATTGATAATTTTAGATTCCTTTGCCAAACGGTATACCGTTAGTTTGATACGTTTAACGGAAGGGTCAATAGCTGCTTCTCGCAATAAATCAATCACAGAAGAGAAGGAATGGTATGGGAAGTGGAGCATGACGTCTCTTTTATCCAACACGTCCATAATCCGACAAGGTTGTTTTAGTAACGGGTGTACAAATGGTTTTGGACGAGGTTCAATGTCATAAAAAACCTTTTTTGGGAAATCCATGAAGGCGCGAAAGTTGTGTATGCGCCCACCAGGTATGAGGTTGTCCTTTTTCTTTAAGTCTAAACGCTTCACTAGATAGTCAAGTAATTGGGGGTCTATTCTCTTGTCGTAAACAAAACGCGTTGCTTTACCCTTGCTTCTTCGTTTCAGGTTTTTACGGAGTTCATCAACTAAATCGGCGTTAATGTCATTATCCATATCCATCTCTGCATCTCTGGTGAGTTTAACAACGTAACTTTTAAAACGGTTAAATCCGAAAGGAGCAAATAGGTATTTGAGGTTGAAACGGATGATATCTTCCAATAAGATGATATGTGTTTCCTCAGTGGCGTGGGGCAAAATCACAAAGCGATCTAATTGTTTTTCTGGGACTTGGATGAGTGCTTTTCGCTGCAACAAGGGATTTTGAGAGCTTCCCATCAGGCAAGCGAGGTATATGTGTCGATCTTTGAGCATGGGAGCCTCTGGCATACTCTCAATCATGAGCGGTACAATTTGGGTTCTTACTTTTTCCTCAAAGTAATTTCTGACCCACGCTTTCTGCTGTTTATTTAACTGACGTTCTGTTTTAAGAAATATGCGGTGTTGGTCGCCCATTTCCTTGATGATTTGCTGAAAGGTTCTATCAAAAGATCGCTGTAGTTTTTTGGTGGTGTCTTGTATTTCTTGGAGTATCTGCTCTGGATTGCGCTCAAAATGAAATTTAGCTTTCCCTTTTTTAATACCGAGCATCTTATTCAATGTTCCAACACGAACCCGATAGAACTCATCAAGGTTATTTGAAAAAATGCCGAGGAACTTTAATCTATCATGAAGATGCACGTGTCGATCTTTGGCTTCTTGCATCACTCTCTCGTTGAACGAAAGCCAACTAATATCTCGGAAGATAGATGTTTTGAGCATGCTGCAAAAATAGTATCAAGAGTTCGTCTTTAATGTTAATTCTTGATATTATTCAAAACCTCACTCTCATGAGTTGGAAGATTATTTTTAATAAAACACTGGATTTAACAGGATTGTAACATTGCATTATTAAATTCGAAGCATATTCCTGAATGGTATGGAAAATATATACCTACTCCTATTAGTCGCCCTCGGTATTTTGGCCATAGCCAACCTGATCGTGGGAGTAAGTAACGATGCGGTTAACTTTATTAGCTCGGCATTAGGCTCAAAGGCGCTCTCTTTCAGAAAGATTATGATCATTGCCACATTAGGAATTTTTGTGGGTGCGGTGTTTTCTAGTGGAATGATGGAAGTAGCACGAAAAGGCATTTTTGTGCCTAGTGAATTCTTTTTCAATGAAATAATGATCATTTTCATGGCGGTGATGATCGGTAACATATTGCTTTTAGATTTTTTCAATACACTGGGTATGCCTACCTCAACCACGGTTTCCATCGTGTTTAATTTGTTGGGAGCTGCCGTATCCATGGCTTTGATTAAAATCGGTTTAGATCCCACAAAAGAATTAGCGGATCTGAGCAGCTATATCAATACGGGAAAAGCCCAAGCCATTATGTTAGGCATTTTTCTATCGGTTTTCATCAGTTTTACCATAGGAATGATGGTGCAATGGATTTCTCGTTTTGTATTTACTTTTAAGTATGAAAGAAAAATAGATCGAGTTGGATTCGTGTTTGCAGGAATATGTTTAACTGCAATTGGTTACTTTATATTTTACAAAGGCTTGAAGGGAACACCTTTTTATGGGGAAATTGAAGGTATGCTCGCGCAAAATAGTGGTTCAATTATTCTCATAATGTTGGTCTTTTGGTCGTTGATATCTCTATTTATCGAGAAAGTACTAAAAAGAAATGTGTTACATGTGGTTATTGGAGTAGGGACCTTTGGACTCGCTTTGGCTTTTGCCGGTAATGACTTGGTCAATTTCATCGGAGTTCCAATGGCGGCGTTCCATAGTTACGAAGCTTGGATGTCTTCGGGTGTCTTATCAAGTGAATTTTCGATGATTGTTCTCCAGGAAAAAGTACCAACTGAACCAGGGTTACTCATGCTCGCAGGTGCGATTATGGTTTTGACATTGTGGTTTTCAAAAAAAGCGAGAACAGTAGCCGAAACCTCTATTAACCTTTCAAGGCAGGGTGAGGCTGAAGAAAAATTCAAACCGAACAAAGTTTCACGATCTATTGTAAAAGGGGTAACCCGTACTGTTCAAGCAACAAATACATTCTTACCGAAAGGCTTTTATGACAAGGTTGTAGACAATTTTAAAAACGAAGAGTTAAACGTAGACCAAGATAAAAAGAAAGAT
>JAYYCN010000256.1:0-3323 GCA_036161795.1 Bacteroidota bacterium | reverse complement strand
GCATCGCTTTTGATGCACGAAATTCATCTCTCCGCACCAACATGTACACTTTATTACAAATCTTAGAAAGGTATGACGCCTCTTCGCAAGCCGTATCTCCTGCACCAACTATTGCAACGTCGGTACCGCGATAAAAGAATCCATCACAAACTGCACAAGCGCTAACACCGCTGCCATTCAAACGCTCTTCTGATGGTAACCCTAACCATTTTGCGGATGCACCTGTAGAAATGATAACGGCCTGTGCTGATATCTCTTTGGTACCATCAACGATTACCTTTTGAGGACCACCAGGTGTAAACTCTACTGAGGTCACCATTCCAAAACGCACATCCGTTCCTACACGAACCGCTTGTTTCTTGAAATTCTCCATCATTTCAGGACCCATCATCCCTTCAGGATAACCAGGGTAATTTTCAACATCTGTGGTAATCGTTAACTGACCTCCAGGTTGTAACCCTTCGTATAATACAGGCTTCATATCAGCCCTTGCTGCATAAATTGCAGCTGTGTAACCGGCAGGGCCACTGCCAATAATTAGACACTCTACTTTTTCAATCTCTTCTGACATAATTTTCTGCAAATGTATCCCTTTTAAATGCTAAAATCAGCAATCAACCTCACCTTTAGGCAATGGTTAATAATTCACGGTATTTAGGAAGGTTCCAATCTGAATCATCGCAAATACGCTCAATTTCATCACTTACCTCTCTGATAGAATCAAATAATGGCTTCATCGTTGAGTTGAAAGCCAATGCTGCATTTTCAATCGATGATTTGGCTATGGCCTTTTCACTTTCATCAATTAACTGCTTGTTCAACATTTGCGCACGATCAATTAACGAACCAATTTCATTAACCAAACTTACTTGACTCTTTACATTCGAAAGGTCGATTCCCGCGGACTTCAAGTTTGCCAAGTTTTGGGCTATTCTGCTTTGATATCTTATGGCTGAAGGAATAACATGGGTTTGAACCAGTTCGCTAAGCACCTTTGATTCTATTTCAAGACTCAAAACATAGGATTCGTAACGTATCTCTGTTCTAGCTTCTAACTCTTTTTCTGAGAAGATGTTATTTTCGATAAATACTTCGCGGCTCTTTTCCGTTAGGTAAGATTGTAATGCCTCGGCGGTATTACGCACATTTGACAAGCCTCTTTTTTCGGCTTCTTTTACCCATTCGTCACTGTAACCGTTACCTCCAAAAATAACGTTTTTACTACCTTTTAAGGTCTCCCTCAGAATTTTTTCAATGGCTTCTTCTTTTCTCGACCCTGCATTTATTTTCTCATCGACAGATCTTTTAAACTTCACCAATTGATTCGCTACAATTGCATTCAATACGACCATCGGCGAGCTACAATTATCGCTACTACCTACCGCTCTAAATTCAAACTTATTACCTGTGAAAGCAAATGGCGAAGTCCTATTTCTATCGGTATTATCCAAGAGGATTTCTGGTATATTTGGAATATCTATGGTTCCTTGATCACCATGCTCTCCGTCTTTGATTTCTTTCTCAAAATCATCCAACACTCGGGTTAAAGTATCTCCAATAAACACACTCATGATGGCAGGTGGTGCTTCGTTTGCTCCTAATCGGTGATCATTCCCAGCAGTGGCAATGCTCGCTCTCAGCAAATCAGCATGTTCGTGAACGGCTGCAATAACGTTTATGAAGAAGGTTAAGAATTGTAGGTTCTCGTGAGGGCTTTTACCTGGTGAAAGCAAGTTAACACCGGTGTTTGTGATTAAACTCCAGTTATTGTGCTTACCGCTACCGTTGATACCCTGATATGGTTTTTCATGCAATAACACACGATATCCATGGTGAGCCGCAACGGCACCCATGACATCCATCAACAATGCGTTATGATCTACTGCTAAGTTAAGCGACTCGTATTGAGGGGCGCACTCAAACTGAGCAGGTGCCACTTCGTTATGACGCGTTCTTAGCGGAATACCTAAACGATGAGCTTGTTGCTCAAAGTCATTCATAAAGGCCTGTGCTGAGGTTGGGATTGATCCGAAATAATGATCATCCATTTGCTGCCCTTTCGCCGGAGCATGACCCAAGAGGGTCCGACCAGCATACATTAAGTCAGGACGCTGCATATAGAGTTCTTCACGAACTAAGAAATATTCTTGCTCTACACCCAAAGAAACCGATACGTCTATAATATCAGAATCGAATAACTGACAAACATCCGATGCCGCTTTTCTAACGAAGTCCAATGTTTTTAGTAACGGGGCTTTGTAATCTAACGCCTCCCCAGTGTATGAAACAAATATGGTTGGAATACACAGGGTACGCACACCCCCTTTTTCCAAAATAAACGCTGGAGAACTAGGATCCCAAGCCGTATACCCTCGGGCCTCAAAAGTATTACGTATACCTCCATTTGGGAAAGAGCTAGCATCCGGCTCCTGCTGTGCTAGCGCTTCTCCACTAAACACTTCAATTCCAGAATCAACTCCCGTTGGTTCAAAAAAGCTATCGTGTTTCTCTGCAGTACTTCCGCGCAATGGCTGAAACCAATGCGTGTAATGTGTCGCTCCTTTATCCAGGGCCCATTTCTTCATACCCGAGGCAATCTCATCGGCAGCGACACGATTAATCGTATGCCCATCATGAATTGACTTGTGGATTTCGTCAATGGACTGCTGCGGTAAATAACCTTGTTGCGCTTTGGGTCCAAAAACCAATTCTCCGTAATATGCGGAAATTCCGCTAGGGTGTTCCAATGATGTATCGATAGATGCTGATGACATAATTTATTCGTTTTGTTCGTACAAAAGTACATTGGTAGAAAGGCAATTACGAATTGCTTAAGGGTTTAATATACAGACAATACCCACATTGTTTTTTTTGGCTGCATCCCGCAACAATACTAGACAATTACAATAAGGGGTCTTGGGTTTTCAACGGTTAATTAACAGGCAAAAAATTAGAATAGATGAAAGTTCTTTTTTATACGAGGAAAGAAACTCGTTAAATTCGCTTTCACAATGGGGAATACAAGAATTGATAAATTCACCCCCGCAGGGCTACTCATTGCCCTGGGCATCATATATGGAGATATAGGAACATCCCCTTTATACGTAATGAATGCCGTCGTTGGTGAAAAAGCGATTAGTGAAATATTGATTTTAGGCGGTATATCAGCTGTCTTCTGGACGTTGGTGATTCAAACTTCATTCAAATATGTATTTTTAGTATTACAAGCCGATAACAAAGGAGAAGGTGGTGTTTTTGCACTTTACGGTTTACTAAGAAGAAGATTCCCCTATTTGGTGATAGGCACCATGATCGGAGGAGCC
>JAYYCN010000255.1:0-4657 GCA_036161795.1 Bacteroidota bacterium | reverse complement strand
ACCTTCATGTGAGGCATGGTATGTCAGATGCGGTGAATTGGTTTGATGGGGTAGAAACCTTAAAGCCAGGTCATTGGTTGAAATGGCATCCAAATCAAAGAAATATTATACATCGCAGATGGTATTTTCCAACAAGTTTGCACTCATTCAATGAACAAGGAGATATTCGGGAATTGTTAGAGGAAAGCATCAAGAGAAGGATGCGGAGCGATGTTCCCGTTGGGTTTGCTATGAGTGGAGGACTCGATAGTACTGCGATTGTTGCTTTGGCGTCCAAACACCTTGATCCGCATGAGCAAACACACTTTTTCTCTGTCATTTCAAAAGGTTCCAACCAAGATGAAAGTGAATGGCAAGAGAAAGTACTCAGTGCATTCCCAGGGCAACGACACACCATTGATGCGCAATCGATGGATACATTCGACTTAGAAAATTTGATTGTAAAAACCCGCAGGCCAGCGGTGGCTTGGAATAATGTGGCACATTTTCTACTGTGTAAACAAGTTAGAGATGTAGGAGTTACCGTACTCTTTAACGGTCAAGGTGCTGATGAGATTTTTGGAGGATATCCAGACCATTTTGTTGAAGCTTGGAAGACAGAGAAGAATGATTTACTCCCACTAATGAAAGACTGGCCTATGGAGGTTTCAAAATTGAAGGGAGTAGCTTGGAAAAGAAATCTTAGAAAATCGATGTCACAAAATTGGAAGCATCGACTGGATCGTTACTTATGGGGTGATATTTTTCCTGTTGATGTTATCGAGCAAAATACCATTGAACTTCATCCTCCTGTTAAAAATTTAGCAGACCTTATGTTTGGTGAGTATTATGGTTCTACCTACAATCAAAAGTTCTACGGTAGACTATACCAAATGTTATTATGGGAAGATCGGAATGGTATGGCATTTCAGTTGGAAAGTAGAAACCCGTTTGCCGACGATACCCTTGTGCCTATGCATTTTCTTGGTAAAAAGTCATTAAAGGAATTGTCCGAAAATGGCAGGCCAAAAGGTTTGTTGCGAGAAGCTGTTAAGGACATTATTCCTAAATCAATTTACGAAAGATTAGATAAAAAAGGCTTTACCGTTCCAGAGAAAGCATTAATTCAAAAGCACGGAAAAGAATGGGAAGAGTGGTTGTTGACTTCATATTTAGATGAGATCATCAACAGAAGAACACGGGAACGTTGGGTTACCAAGTTTGATAAATTATCGAATCGAGATTTACTTGCCTATTTTCGAGTATCTACTTTAGGAAAGTTCCTGATAGAACTGAAAGACAACGATGGCAAATGATCATCCCCTGAAAGCGTATTTCTGGCAAATGGCAAAAGCCATATTCGCCTTTGGTTGCGTAGTTCTCTACTCGCGATATTTAGGTCCAGAAGGAAGAGGACAGTTGAGTATTTATTTGCTTTATTTACAAGCTGTATTGATGATCAATGAAATGTTTGTGGGTTCGGCACAGGCTAATTGGTTTTCACAATATGGATTCAAGCAATTTATTCCTAGAATCATATTGGTATCTCTGTTGATTACTGGATCCGCTTTTTGCTTTGGAGTGTTCTTATTACCCGCACAATCCATTTTGATTTTACAATATCTCTTATTGTGGGGATGGGTTTTGATCATACAGAATGTGGTTGCCAATTTTTGGCAAAGTCAGGGTTGGGTGATCAATAAAAATCAGATACTACTCTTGTTTGAAGTGCTAAAAGCTATTGCATTGCTTTCATTGATATTGAGTATGGGTAATGCGGCCGACGACAGTATCGCAAGTTTACTTAGAGTTTTAGTGATTGCGGGTGCGTTTTGGTCTATAATATTTCTCTTTAAGATGTTTAGAGTTGGAGCTTTTAAGAAAACTCAAATACAAGACCCGAATATAAAACACACATGGGGTGAAGGTATTTGGGCTCAACTCGGACAATTTTTACTGTTTTTGATATACCGATTACCCCTTTACCTGGTTTCTGAATGGCTGGGTGATGCGCCTGCTGGTGTGCTGTCAAACGCATTACTGGTGATCGATTCATTATGGATTTTTGCAAATTCATTAGGAGGGGTGTTACATGCGAGGATTATCAATAGTGATAATGAACCTTGGAACAAAAGACAACTAAACCGATTTGTTTCTTGGAGTTTTTTGGGTACTACATTACTTGGGTTACTGGCCTGTTTGATTCCTGGGTTATTTTATGAAAAAATTTTCGGTTCAGGTTTTGGTGATATTGCGGCATATGTACGTTGGATGATGCCCGGATATTTGGCTCTAGGATTTTTTGCTTGCATGGGTAATTTTTTACATGCAAAAAATCAATTCAAGTTACTTCTGAAAAATCATATTTTGGGATTGATGGCGGTGGTAATTGTAATTTTAACACTTAGTACGGATATCGAATCAATTCAAATTAGTCAAGTCTTATGGATTTATAATTTGGGTCTTATTGTAGTGGCCATTGCGCATTTTTTTTACTTGAAAAAACAAGGTTTAACCTTTACGGGGTTATTTCATAATATTATGTTAATCAATCGTTTGATTAGGAATAAGAAGTTGTAATAGATGACTTGGTGAACAACTTTTTGTACGGAACAAGAAAATAGTTTTTGTTAGATAGGGCATTGTTCTAAATTTGTCCTCTAATTAAACTGAGAAACATAATTTATGTCAACTCCATTGAACAGTTCTCCCAGATACAACCCATTGGAAAGTATGAATCGGCGCTTTGATGCAGCCGTGGAAATGTTGGGCTTAGACAAGCAATTTGCAAATGTTCTTCGTGTTCCAGATAAGGTGGTAATTGCAAATATCCCTGTTACGATGGACGATGGTACCATTAGTGTTTTTGAAGGTTACCGTGTGGTTCATAGTGATCATCTGGGTCCATCTAAAGGCGGAATTCGCTACAGTATCGATGTAAACTTGGACGAGGTTAAAGCACTAGCAGCTTGGATGACATGGAAGTGCGCTATTGTGAATATCCCTTATGGTGGAGCAAAAGGAGGAATTAAATGTGATCCAAGGGCCATGAGCAAGGGTGAATTAGAACGCTTGACAAGAGCCTACACCGTGGCTATGAAGGAAGTTTTTGGACCGGAATCGGATATCCCAGCTCCAGATATGGGTACTGGTCCTCAAGAAATGGCATGGATTGTTGACGAATACAGCAAAATAAAGGGTCAAAATTCCTGGGCGGTAGTAACGGGCAAGCCTATTGTATTGGGTGGCTCCTTAGGTAGGGTTGAAGCTACAGGTAGAGGTGTCATGGTGAGTACCAGAAGCGCTTTAGCGAAATTAGGAATCAAACCAACGGAGGCTACCTGTGTGATTCAAGGTTTTGGTAATGTGGGTAGTAAAGCCGCGAAGCTCATCAATAGAATGGGTGTGAAGATTGTGGCTATTAGTGACATATCTGGAGGATATTACAATCCCGAAGGATTGGATATAGATGCAGCCATTGAGTACGTTGCAAATAGTAATACACATTCATTGGAAGGGTTTCCCAATGCACAAAAGGTAACGAATAGCGAGCTACTTGAATTGGAATGTACTGTTTTGGTTCCTGCCGCAATGGAAGATCAAATCACACCTGAAAATGCAAATCAAATCAAGGCGAAGCTTATAGTTGAAGGTGCCAATGGCCCAACTACGGCTGAGGCCGATGCTATATTAGAAGAAAAAGGCATTCTAGTTGTTCCGGATATACTAGCTAATGCTGGTGGTGTAACAGTATCTTATTTTGAGTGGGTGCAAAATCGCTTGGGATATTATTGGACTGAGGAGAGAGTAAATAGAAGAGCAGATAGAGCGATGAAAATCGCCTTTGATAATATCTATGCAGCAGCAGCGAAATTTAAGATTAACATGCGTTTGGCAGCTTACGTGGTTGCGTTGGATAAAGTGTCCACTACACTGAAGCTTCGAGGTTCATTTTAAGACAATATGAAATTACACAGAGAAGGATTTAAGATTATTTTCATCACATTACTGGTGTTGACTTTAATCAATTTCCCTTTGGAGATGTTCTTCATGAGGGAGTGGTATACAGATACGGTACTTGTATTATCTGTCATTCTCTTTATCCTCATTGTTCAGTTTTTCCGCGATCCTCACAGAGAGACACCGGTCGGAGATGATTTAATCATAGCTCCTGCAGATGGTAAAGTGGTGGTTATTGAGGAAGTTGATGAGCCCGAGTATTTGAAAACTAAATGTCGACAGATAAGTATCTTCATGTCACCGATTAACGTACACGTGAATCGTTACCCGACATCGGGGGAGGTACTATACGAGAAATATCATCCGGGTAAATACCTCGTGGCTTGGCATCCTAAGAGTTCAACAGAAAACGAAAGAACTACTGTGGTTGTAGAACATCCTAAAGGTCAGGTATTGTTTAGGCAAATTGCAGGGGCCTTGGCAAAGCGTATTGTGAATTATGCCAAAGTTGGGCACGCAGCAAAGGCTGGAGCAGAATACGGTTTTATCAAATTTGGTTCGCGCATTGACATTTACCTTCCGTTGGAATGTGAAATTAACGTTGAATTAAATCAAAAGACCGTCGGAGGAGAAACCGTGATTGCTCGTTGGACTTAAATTTGAACTTTTTATATGTTATATATTATATTTGAATCATGAATAAAATGTTATTTGTTGC
>JAYYCN010000254.1:0-7815 GCA_036161795.1 Bacteroidota bacterium | reverse complement strand
GATAAAACATTCAGCATAATTTACAGGTTCAATTAGGAAAATACTTTGTGGAGAAAATGCTACAATCCTTTTTTGATTTTCATCAAACGCCGTCAATGCAACACGATTTCACTAGAATTAAACTCGTGTTATATTTTAATTTTTTAGGCTCTTCCGGTTAGGCGCAGTTTAAAGGATTAGTCCTGAAAAGATTTAATTAATACCTAATACCTCAGCTATTAAATTCCAGTTTACAATTTTGAAATTTTGAGGTACTGGTTTGCCTTTTTCATTCTTATTGAATCCATCCTGACAAATAAAAATACCGTTAGGATAATCATCGCTTATCTGCATAGGAAAAACATCGATTCCATCTGTTTCCTCAACTCGATCGTTATCGCCATATACTACCTGAAAAGCTCCTAAATATTTATTACTATCGTCTAGGTCGTACACCACAAAACGATTATTACCTTGACTTGAACCTAATAAGAGGTGTTGATTTCCATTATCGTAAATCGTCAGACCTTCGATATCATATTTTATGTCTGAATTTTCTTCTCCAGATAATGGAATTTTTTCTCTTTTGCTAGCAGTATCTGTAAGGTCATATGCATAAATTCCTCCATCTTCTTCGCCTACATACAATTTTTTGGTTTTCGCATCTACAACCATTCCCTCCACTTGACCTGATGCTGTATACTTCCTTACAAATTGAAAGCCTAAAAAGGAGGTATCATTTTTAAGTTTCCATTGCTCTATCTCCCCTTTTTTGTTATTCACAAATGCAAACGTATGATTCTCCCCTTTCCACAAACAAAAACCATAAACTCCCTTGATTGACGTTCTAAAATTTGTATCTGAAACTAATTCCAACTGCGTAGGGACATCTCGTATTCTCCAAATATCAATCCGATCAAAATCTCGATTACTAGCGGCCACAATGTCAATGGTCTCACTTCCGAATTGCATACCTAGTGAAACATCTACGTTATTAATTCGACCAATAGGATACTCAGCCAACCTTTCCCCTAAAAGTGAATATACCTCCAGCCCTCTCGTTTTATTGGTTCCGAAAATATAACTCATGTCCGGGTCATTCTTGTTAAACCAAAAAGCAGGATCATCCGCTGCATCATCATCATTCACAGCGACGCAAGAAACGGTTTCTAATGAAGCATTAACCACGTTCACGGAATCTGTCGGAGACTTCCCCTGTTGGCAAGAGTACAGGAATACAACAATAAGAAAAATAGAAATTTTGTTCATTATATAAAATAAACCCATCTTGTAAAAAACAAGATGGGTTTTGGATTGAATCATTTTTTAATTTACTCTTTCAATTATAAGTCTATTTTCACTCCAAAGTTCGCTCTCATGTTGTAATACTCCATTTGCATGGTATACTGATTTTGATATTGGAAGTATCGAAGTGGTGTATTCAGCAAATTATGTAACTCTGCGAATACTCTGATATTTTTTGCAACAGCGTAGTATCCGTTTAAATCAATAAAATGTTGTTTGTCGTAAAATCTATCTTCAAATTTGTCTCCTCCGTATTCATCAATATACGCACCTGCATAGTTATAGGATAAGCGTAACATTAACTTCTTATCCTCGTAGGATAGCGATGTATTAAGCATCATAGGTGCAGTACCCGCAAATCCTACTTCATCTGTTCTATCAAGAATTCCTGTAGTTGATGATGAAGTAAAGGTGGTATTCACAGCAACGTTGAAATTCTTAAGTGAAGATGATATAAAATCCAACTGACGCTGGAAGGTCAATTCTAAGCCGGAGACTGTTGCAGTTCCACCGTTTTGTGGCTTGGTTACTTCATAATTATCACCTCGATATACATCATCGTATACATTCTCGTATATAAAATTATCAATAGACTTGTAAAAGACACCCACGCCAATTATACCAAGACTTGAAAAATAACGCTCGGCGTTCAAATCAAAATTCCAGGCCGTTGCGGCTTGAAGATTCGCATTACCCAAGGAAACCTCGTTATCGTCGGAATTAAATTCTTGATACGGAACAAGGTCAAAATAATTGGGTCTTGCAAGTGTATTGGTCAATGATGTTCTGATTACCGTCATCTTGTTTGGCGCAAAACGGTAGAGCATGGATGGTAAAATATTGGTATAAGTTCCTTCACCACTCGCAGCTGTTGCTGTTTCATTAGCGATATCATACACAAAACCGTTGTATACATTGTTCGTGTTTTCACCTCTTAATCCAACTACAAGGCGGTGTTTAGCGCCCCAATTTTGTGTTAACATAGCGTATGCAGCCGTGATCGTTTCGGTGGCTTCATAGTTACCTGCGGCATACTCCTCAGGAATATCAGTTGCATCAAAATTATCAGCATTCTCAAGATCTAGATCCCCGAGGTAGGTCGGGTCAATAAATTGATTCGATCCCCCATCCCAATAACCTTCCATCAAATATCGATCGCCCCTTTCAAACTGGTAGCCGTTTGCATCCAACTTAGGTTCATCATCACCGTTTTTATACTCGTATTCTGTGAAATCGTTGTTACGATATTTGGTTTTGGTCCTGAGTCTAGCCCCTACTTTTAAGGTTGTATTATTTTTACCCGTTCTTAATGGAATTTCAACATCCAGTCTGCTATTCAAATCTTGGTCATATGTCCACTGATTTTCGTTCGTAAGTTCCTTGAGACCAAAATCTGAAAAATTCACAGTATTCGCAGGAGACATTTTAAGGAATCCATATTCACCTGCGTCGGAAGTAATATTCATGACAACATCTTTTTGACGATATGAGATATATCTTTCGTCCGGTCGTCTTTCTGATGCACGAGCAGAGTTCACTGACCAATTTGCCTTAACGTTACCAAACAAGTGTTCTCCACGCAGTGCAAAATTATTAGCGATCTGGTGCTCTAAACGACGATAATCGTTAGCTGCTCCTCCTCCTTTGGTTTGTCGACGTACCTCAGCTGTGAATGTACCGTCTCCATTAGATTCTATGTCTTTGTAACGCAATCTGTAACGGTTTTCCCAGTCTTTTCTATCGTTATGCAGAGCAGTAAAAAATAACGTATGACCCTGAGCTAGTTTATAATCCAAACTCAAAGAATACGATTGACGCAAACGGCGAACATTGTATCCACGTACCTGATAGTCAACAATGCTTGGATTTCCTTGATCATCAAATTCCCATTCCATTTCAGCGTTATCTGATCCAAAATCGTGATCATTGACGCTAACTGAAAGGATGGCCCCGAGTTTATTATTCAAAAATCTATTTCCGTAGATTGCTGCTCCTGTCCATATTGGTTTTTGAGATAAAAAGTTATATCCAGAACCTCCAGTTATCGAAATTCTCTCTCGTTGAGGCGCTTGTCGTGTTACTAAGTTCACAGATCCTCCGATGGCATCCGCATCCATATCCGCTGTCACCGCTTTATTTACAACCACCGTCTGAATCATATCCGAAGGAATAAGGTCTAACTGGATTTTTCTATTATCTCCTTCAGCAGACGGCATTCTCTCACCATTCACGGTAACACTATTTAATTGTGGAGCTAAGCCTCGAATTATTACGTCACGTGCTTCACCCTGATCGTTTTGAATCGTTACACCCGTGATTCTTTTCAGAGCATCACCAATATTTGCATCCGGTGTTCGTCCAATTTGGTCCGAATTTACAACGTTGGTAACTCCTGTATTTTGACGTTGCTGATCAAAAGCCTTCATCTGGTTCCTAAAGAAGTTTCCGTTGACAATGACCTCTGACATTTTAACCGTACTCATCTTCATTTGTACGAGTACATCTTTTACTTCACCCGATTTTAAATCAAGTTCTTCCGTGTAGTCCTGGTAACCAGTTGAAATTATCTGAATATTCGCTTTACCTTGACCCAAGCCCGTTAATATAAACTGGCCCAATTCATTGGTAACGGTTGATTGACCTGAAACTGTTTCAGTGATAACCGCACCGGGTAATGGAAGCTTTTCAATATCCACCACACTACCCTGTACAGATGCATTTTGTGCAATTGCTGACATTGAGAAGAAGGAAAGCAAAAACACTAAAGTGATTTTTTTCATGTGTCAAAAGAACATTGCATGTATTAAGAAATTGTTTTTCAATAATTAAGAAATGCTCTATTACGTGCGGCTTTACTTTGTTAGGTTATAATACTGAGAGGATTAATCGATCACTATTTTGTGAATCCAACTCCCTTCTTTAGTGGAGATATTCACAAAGTAAATCCCCTTTGGAAAATCACTCATAGGAATTTTTTGATCCGTACGAATGATATTCTGCCTTATCCATTTACCAGAATAATCGAACCAGTCGAGTGTCACATTCTCATTATTTGACACTTCAACATTAATTTCATGATGCGAAGGATTTGGAAATAAACGAATTCTTTGTATGTGTGATCCTGAGTTATTCAGGTTATTATTTTGCCATTTTCGCGGAGCAGGAATATCTTGGGTTGTCCTTTCTTTTGAAGGCTGTTGAGAAACATTTAGGAAATTAGTCCCATTCACCGTAAAAGGTCTTGATCCAAAATTCTCAATCGTTGATGGAGATAAAATATCATCTACAAAATAATAATTTGCAGAAGCAGTATCCGATTGAATATCAAGAATAAAATATCCGTGACGGATCAAGTCGACGTATTTCATATGAGGATTAGGATTGTGTCCTTTAGGGAATGGTGCCGGTAAATCATTATTTATTTGATATTGAAATCCTGCTGCCAGTTGAGGACCCACATTTTCATCAAAATTCGCTGAGGAAATACTCGGGGTTGCAAACTCAACAGCTATAGATCCTTTACCCGTCAAGGGGTTGTAAGCTGAAGGTGCGTAGGGAAAAGGCGATGAAGCCGCATTGGTGACGGAATCGGCAACATCAAATGCAAAGGCACAATGAAAATCCCCGGTAAGGAATACCACGTTGTCAATGTTTTGTGTTTCTATCGCTCCCATGATCAATGCGCGCTCATAAGGGTATCCATCCCATATATCTAAGAATTGACTTTCCACTTCAGCTGGTGTTTGTTGAGTAGACTGACCCGCCCATCCTACGTTAAACTCTGAAAAGATTACCTGATTTCCAATTATCTTCCATTTAGCTTTTGACGAACTCATTTTATGCAAAAACCAATCGCGCTGTTTTTTACCAAGCATCGTGCGCTGTACATCATAAAGAGCCGGATTGGTAACATCATTAATTTGTTCATCACGTCCAGTTATACGTGTGTCTAACATGATTAAATCAACCAAGTTTCCAAAAGAAAAATCACGGTATATCGTACTATCCTTTTTTTCACGAATGGGCATCCATTCATGATACGCTTTTCGCGAAAATTCCTTACGTTCAGACCACTTACCCTCTACACCCTCAGTATGGTTCTGTGCGCCATCTTTGTAGGAATCATTGGCTGATTCATGATCATCCCAAACACAAATCATCGGATGTTGTTGGTGCAATCTTCTAAGATTTGAATCCAACCGATACAAAGCATAACGAGCACGGTACTGTTCAAGTACAATAGTTTCTAATGTATCGTGCTTTCTCCCTTTGGATTTGGCAATAGAATCACCATATCCATTACTCGCATATTCATAAATATAATCCCCTAAATGTATAACCGCAGCTAAATCATTTCGATCTGCGATTCTCCCGTAGGCATTAAAAAAACCTGCTTGAAAATTGGAGCAGGAAACTACAGCAAATCTTAGGTGTTCGGCTTCATCAGAAACAGGTGCAGTTCTCGTACGGCCAATCATCGAAGTCCAACCCTGATATTCAAATCTGTAATAATACGTTTGATCACTTTGTAACTGATCTACATCGACTTTAACGGTAAAGTCTTTTTCTAAAGAAGTAGTAACTGTGCCTGAACGAACAACATTTGCAAAAGCAGTATCTAAGGCAACCTCCCATTCAACTTGGAGGTCACCCGCATTTTCTGGTGTTACGCGTGTCCAAATAATTACAGCGTCACTCAATGGGTCACCAGAAGCCACACCGTGATAAAACGGGCGATACAGTTCATTAGATTGAGCTGTTGCATTCAAATAAAATAGGAAACCCCAAATAGTAAGGATGATTTTATACATACCTCGAAATAACTCTAAATTCAAAAAGTGAATGTTACAGTATCAAGAACAAGGGATTAAATTATGTTGCAAAAAAGAAAAGCCCCAGCAATTGGGGCTTTATTTAGTGTGGTATCGGACGGAATCGAATATTTGAGTTAATTCATTAATATTCAATGCCAAAACCTTGGCAGGTTTTACACTGAAAATACACCTTGACAGGTTCATTTAGGAAAATACTTTGTGGAGAAGATATCTACCACTCAAGAAAAATATATCCGTTTTGACCAATTGATTAAAATCCACCACGGCAAAAGAAAAGGGTACCAAATAGGTACCCTTTAAGCCTGACAATATGATTGTCTGTTTTGCTAAATAATAGTGTTACAATTTTTACTTAGGAGTAGGCGCATTCCAAACCATTAATATTGTTCTACCGATAGTTAATGGGTTTGTAACGTTTCCAGCACCCATCGCCATAAACATTTTACCAAATTCGGGAGACTGCATCAATTTTTGCTGTGCTTTCAACATAGAAGCGTAATCTTTATGACTTTCAAGAGCCCAGTGAGTAACATTTCTATCATCACCTCCGATATGTTGGTGTAATGATAACTCCATATTATTTTCATCCAACAACGGTTGTAATTTTTCTACTACTTCTCCGAAGGCAGTCGCAACATCCATCTGTGAGGAAAATGGTACATTCATTGCATAAATCATTTGAAAACCATTATTTGGTTTTTGACTAGATTGAACTAATGGCATTCCACTGAATGAACGTCTTGGTAAAGTACCTAATGTTGTCATGGCTTCACCCATTTTTTGATAATCGCCATTTTCCCAATTAGTTGGATCCAATAATTTACCTGCCTGATCCGGATCCTCACAAATAAAACTGACATGGTGCGTACATTCTTCCTGTTTACCTAGCGTGTTTTCAGTTAGAAAAGCCATAGGTAAAGTTTTTCCTGTTTCAGAGGTCATAAAGGTGTTCAACGCACCAATGAAAGCCTCCTGTTTATCAGGAGATACAGTAAATTCATAATTGATCCAACTCGTCTGAGCGAAGCTCGAAGTGATAGAAAAGATCAAAGTAATAGATAAAAGTGTGATTTTTTTCATGATCCAAGTTTAATCACATTTTTTCAATTCCTCTTGCATTGACTGCCCATCACTAATAATTTAATGAATTAGTAATATCGGGATCGGGTATTCAACCTTTATTCAATTTATTTGACGTACCTTACGAGTGTAGGTGCATATTGTTCTCTTTCATCCTTTTCATTTATCCACAAAGAATCATTACCGATTCTGGATGCAATTGTTCGTTTTTTGTTAACCTCACGAATCAAACTCAGGGATTCTAATATCCTTGTGTTTTAACTATAATCACTATCCCATGGAAATACCCCAAATAGGCGTTATTGGTACGTCAATGAAAGAAGATGAAAGACGTGTACCTATTCATCCAGAACATTTGGATCGTATACCTCCCAATATTCTACAAAAACTCATCTTTGAAAAAGGATATGGTTTACCCTTTAATATATCTGATGAAGAATTATCCCAACGAACGGGTGGGGTCTCTTCTAGATCCTCTCTATTGGCAGATATTGGGATTGTAATTATCAATAAACCAGTAGTATCCGATTTAAAAACATTGAAGAAAGGAGGTGTTTTATGGGGCTATACACATTGTGTTCAACAAGAAGAAATGACACAAGTAGCTATTGATAGA
>JAYYCN010000253.1:0-5113 GCA_036161795.1 Bacteroidota bacterium | reverse complement strand
TCTAATACAATTCCCTTGTAAAAATTGATGAATGGCATCAACATCGTTTCGCGTATATAAACCCTTATCAATTCCTGCCTGATTGGTAATAACCACAATCACATAGCACTGATCAAACCACGATTTTGCAGCTCGTAAAAATCCGGGTAGTATATGAAACTCCTCAACTGATTTGGTATAATCTCCGGGATCATAATTAATGATACCATCTCTGTCTAAAAATAAAATCTTCTGTAAAACCCCTTTATCCATGGTCGTGTATCGCGAAAATAGCGATTGATATATTGAAAAATCCACTACTTTTGTTTTCTTCATGAGTCGTCCACCTTATTTGGTCATTATTCCCACGTACAACGAAATCGAAAACATCGAAAGAATGGTGGAAACCGTGATGGCTCTTGAAAAGAGAATCGACCTTTTAATAGTGGATGATAATTCACCTGACGGAACCGGTCAAGCTGTAATAAATTTACAAGATAAATTCTCGGAAAGACTTCATTTATTGGAAAGAACCGAGAAAAATGGTTTAGGTACTGCTTACATTGCTGGCTTTCATTGGGCTCTTGATCGAGATTATCAATTCATTTGCGAGATGGATTGTGATTTTTCACATCCCGTTGATCAACTACCGCATATCATTGAGCACTGCGAGAAAGATGCGGATGTTTGTGTTGGTTCTCGTTATGTGGGAGGTGTTGTGAATGTGGTGAATTGGCCAATGGGGAGAGTGTTAATGAGCTATTATGCTTCAAAATATGTTCGGTTCATCACAGGACTCAAAATTGCAGACACCACCGCAGGCTTTGTGTGCTACAAAAGAGAGGTTTTAGAAAAACTTGATATTGACCATATTAAATTCCGAGGATATGCCTTCCAAATCGAGATGAAATACCGCGCAAAAGTTAGAGAGTTTCGGATTCACGAACACCCTATCATTTTTACGGACAGGACCGCGGGCACATCCAAAATGAGTACCAAGATTTTCCGTGAGGCGCTATTAGGTGTCATAGAATTAAAATTAAAGCAAGTTCTCGGTAGGTTATAAAATAGATTTTCCTAAATTGCATGGTAACCAAATAAATTACTATGAAATTAAATTTACTATTTGCAAGCGTTGTAGCCTTGGTATTCGCATCCTGTTCAACGACCATTGAAAGAAATGCTACCACATTTGGTGGCGGTTGGGGAATGAATTCTTCCGAAGAATCTTATAAAACCAAGCCATTAGAAGAGAAAAAAGAGACTTCTAACACTCGTACTCAAACGGGTGAAAAAAGCACTCAACTGATTACCAGCAGCCCTCAGCGTACTGAGGTTATACCCGAAAAACAATTAAAAGCCGACGAATTACTCAAGACTCAAGAATTTAAAAATCTCAATTTTGTCCAAAAGGCAATGGTTAAGAAAGCGGTTAAAAAAATCGAGAAAAAACAAGCTAAAACGAAGAAAAACAAACCCATCCAGAGTACAAAATCTGATACTACACAAGGCGCTGGTATCCCTTTAAGTAGCGACGAAAAAATTATCGCAATTTTACTCTGCTTTTTTCTTGGTGGATTAGGAATACATCGTTTTTATTTAGGTTATACCACCATTGGAGTAATTCAGTTGTTGACTGCGGGAGGTTGTGGAGTTTGGGTACTCATCGACTTTATTCGTTTGGTCATAGGTGATCTAGGCAGAGCCGGTGGTAATGCTAGAAACAGCACTCCCAAATCAGACAACTTTGGCCCAATGGGTTAATGAAATCTTTAATAAATAGACTAATCTCAATAATGAGAACCTTTTACCGGGTTCTCATTGTTTTTGTACCCATCGTTTTAGTCATACTCCCCGCTGATTTTTTTGATCACGGCCCAACCATTTGTATTTCTAAACTACTAACCGCTGCGGATTGCCCAGGTTGCGGAATCACCAGAGCAACCCAGCATGCCATTCATTTCGACTTTTCCAACGCCTGGAATTACAACAAACTATTTGTTGTCATCACCCCCTTATTAATTTGGATGTATATCACAGAAGTATTCGAATCCTATAAATTCTATAAACGATGGAAACATCAATCAAAGTTTGAATGTTAAATCATAGCCGTTACCTTTGCACCAATTAATCATGGAACCCGAACCTCGAAGTTGTTTCACATATGATGCGCGTATACCACAAGCGACAAAACCGCGTGCACAAAGTGCAAACGCTGTCTCAACTCGAGACACTAGAGGGATTGGTATGGGTTGACCTTCAGAATCCAAGTCCGTCAGAGATCGCCGATGTGGAGGCGCATTTCGAATTCAAATTCCAGTCCAGACAGCAACAGTTAGAGATTGAGAGTTCTTCTCGGTACTTCGAAACCGATGATGAGATCATTGCGAACAGTAATTTCCTGCAGTTAAACTCAGAGCAAGATCATTTCATTTCAAACGCGGTATCCTTTATCCTTCAGGACGAAGTGCTTTTTACATACCGAGATGCGGACTTAACCGCATTTTCAGATTGTGTAAAGAAGATCAAGGGAACTGGAAGATTTTTTCATAGCGGTAAACAAATCATGGCCACCCTCTTGGAGGTTGGAGTTGATAACGATGCCGACTTATTAGAAAACCTTTCTCGTCAGGTAGCTGATCTCTCGAAAACCGTTGCCTTTGGTGGTAACCCCGATGAAGAAATGATTTTGAAAATTTCACGGACACAGGAAATGACCATGGAAATCCGACAAAATGCCGTAGATAAGCAGCGTGTATTATCAGCCATCTTAAAAAGTCGTGAATTTGAAGGTGATGATCTCGAAAGACTGCGAATTGTAATTAAAGACATCAACTCACTGATTGATCACGCAAATTTCACCTTTCAGCGACTCGAATACCTGCAAAACACCTTCCTTGGTCTTGTCAATATCGAACAAAACAAGATCATCAAGATATTCACTGTTGCATCGGTTATATTCATGCCTCCAACGCTCATTGCCAGTGTTTACGGGATGAACTTCCGCTTTATACAAGCATTTAATTGGGAATATGGATTCTTATTCGCCATCATCTTGATGATTTTATCTTCCGCAGGGACACTGTATTTCTTCCGAAGAAAAAAATGGTTGTAAAACCAATAAGGGATTGAGTTGTTGATTGTGGAGTGAGGAAAAATATTGTTGTACTATTACTGGTATTAATTTTCGTCTCCTGGAATAGCCCTAATTCAGAGAGGCTAAAGAATGTACGTCTTACTTATACAAAAGCACTGAAATCGGCAAAAGCGATCAATCAGCTAAGTCGCTTTTCTTCTGCGGAAGAAACCGCCATATTCTTGGCATACCAAGGGACATCCAAAGCCTTAGAAGCCAGAAACAGTAATTGGCCTTCCACTAAAATATCATTGGCCAAGGATGCTTACGCCTTACTAAATAAGGCAGTAACTAAAGATCCAAACAACTATGAAGTGCGCTTTCTTCGATATAGTTTTGAGTGTGAAACACCTGCTTGGTTGGATCTAAACGCTCACATTGCAAAGGATGAACGGTTCTTGATCTCCCATGCAAAGAAAGGGCTACCCATTGCAGGTGTCATGAGGGCTTATTTCTCGAAAAATCAGAAATTAAACCCTAAGGAAAAACAGAAATTACTTAGCCGTTTATAGCGGCAATTCCGGGTAATTGCTTGCCCTCGAAATACTCGAGCAGTGCTCCACCACCCGTACTCACATAACTCACTTGATTCTCAAACCCAAAGCGATAAACAGCAGCTGCACTATCGCCACCCCCAATTAAGCTGAATGCTCCATTCTCTGTTGCACGGGCAACTGCCTCAGCTACTCCCTTGGTGCCTTTTTCAAATGCTTCCATTTCAAAAACACCCATGGGTCCATTCCATAGGATGGTATGACTATCCAGAAGTACGCGGCTAAATTGCTCAGTTGCAGAGGTACCTATATCCAAGCCCATCCATTCATCCGCAATTTCATCGCTCGGGACCTGTTGTGTGTTTGCCTGTGCATTAAATTTATCTGCAATTATGGAATCAACAGGCAGGTGAATTTTCACCCCTTTTTCTTCGGCCTTTTTCAGAATGGCTCTACAGGTATTTAATCGATCATCTTCGCACAAGGAATTCCCAATGTTACCCCCTTGTGCTTTGAAAAAAGTGTATGCCATACCTCCCCCAATTAAAATGTGATCTGCGATGTTTAACAGATTCTCAACAATAAGAATCTTATCGCTCACCTTAGCACCACCTACAATAGCCGTAAATGGTCGTTTAGGACTTTGCAATACCTTCTCGGCATTATCTATTTCTTTTGCCAATAAAAACCCGAAGGATTTCTTTCCCTCAAAATGCTCTGCGATGATGGCTGTGGATGCGTGGGCACGATGTGCTGTTCCAAATGCATCGTTCACGTAAAAATCACCCAGAGATGCTAACTTTCTAGCAAAATCTGAATCTCCTTTCGTTTCCTCTTTATAGAAACGGAGATTCTCCAACACCAAAATTTCACCTGCTCCTAGAGCTTTCGACTTTTCAACGGCCTCTTCACCCATACAATCATTAACAAATTGAACCTCCTTGTTGGTTAACTCAGACAAACGAGCAATAATATGCTTCAGAGAAAATGCTTCTTCAGGTCCATTTTTTGGACGACCCAAATGACTCATGATGATGACTGCACCTCCTTCTCTTAAGATGTGCTTGATGCTAGGTAAAGCAGCTCTAATCCTCGAATCGTCGGTGATTTCAAATTGATCATTCAAGGGAACATTAAAGTCCACTCGCATTAAAACCTTCTGGTTCTGGAAAGAAAACTGTTCTAATTTCGGGGTCATCGTTTTATAGTGATTTTAATAGATTATTCATTGACGTTTGATTACGGATGATTTCAGAGAGTTTCTCAATAGAAATTCTCTCTTGCTCCATAGAGTCACGATGACGAAGGGTAACATCGCCGTTGGTTAAACTATCGTGATCAGCGGTAACACAAAATGGGGTACCTAGGGCATCCATTCTACGGTAACGTTTACCAATGCTGTCCTTATCTTCAATGAAGACATTGAAATCAAATCGTAAATCTTGATAAATTCTCTCCGCTAATTCTGGCAAACCATCTTTTTTCACCAATGGGAGAATAGCGC
>JAYYCN010000252.1:0-3498 GCA_036161795.1 Bacteroidota bacterium | reverse complement strand
ATTCGTTGTATTGCTTATGAATTGGGCCTCGTTCAATCCCATACTATTTGTAAATTGAAACTGAAAAACATGTCCGCCTGTTTCAAGATCCATACCCACTGAAAATGAATTATAAACCGACCCTTTGTCGGTAAGAACTGGTATATACTCAACATTTATGCTACTGCGTTTTGAAATCTTATATCTCATTCCCATGCCTAGGGCACATTGCCGAGATGCTTGACGATTAGGATCAGAAATAACGGTATGTGACGTGTTATACAAAAAGGTAGGACTAAATTGTAAACTAAGGTTTTCATTCACTTTACTACCGAAGATTAACTGACCGAAATAGGATGCTCTCTGTTGATTGGTTAAAATAGAATCTAATCTAGAACCCAAAAGATATTGCGTTCCAAAGACACCCAATAGTGAGATTGGCATTCCTTCTGTTTTCTGTTGTAAAAAGCGATACTTTACCAAAGCATCTACATTTTTACTCTGATTTATATTACTTCGACCCATGGATAACTGACATCTTTTGGTTAAACCATAATCAAACCCAAAGCGCACAGTGGCCTGATCCAATCCAAATCCCTCATAGAATCCTGAGTTCCAGGCTCCAAACCGATGAAACATCTTAAAATCTAACACCCCTTGACTCGTAGATTCTAAACTCTGAAGATTGATCACTCGATTGGTTTTAAACGCATATCCAACATCACTAACCTGTGCCACAACATCACCCAACAAATCAAAGTCTTCATCTTGGGCAGATAGCAAATGGCTGCCAAAACCAAGAAAAATGAGACTTACCCATAATTTCATATGCTTAACTATACTCACCATCTTCTGATTAAATTAAATCCTAAACAGAAATCTTTTATTTCTACAGAATTGGGTGATTCAATTAAGAAATACCTTTCATTCATCGATCGAGAGTTTGTGATATTCACCTGAAAAACATGCTGAGGCGTGTAGTATTCAAATCCTATTCCTAGCGTAGGATTTTGCTTGCTTTGGGTAGGTATAATTCCATTTAATAGGGTACTCCCTTCAAAGGTTAAGGCTAGCTTCTTAGATACTTGCTGACGAGCAAAAAACCCCAGAACGGGAATATCATTAGAATAGTTACTCTTCTCCACCAAATTTAAATGCACCAAAGAAGGTGTAAGACCAATCAATGTGGTATTCGTTGGGGCGTAAGACAGGGCTAATTGATGTGTATATGCCAAACGATGACCCCAAAAGAATGGATCCAACCCCCATTGTGAACTCGGTCTCCCATCAATAGAAACATCTGCTACATAACTCGCATTAAATTTTGAATCTGGCTTCCCAATGAATCTCCACTTACTGTAAGCATTCCATGTTTTTTGAAGCGAACTCCGTCCGAACCCAGCGGTAAGCGGGTCAGAAATTCCGTAATCAAAACCAATTCTTATGCTGTTAAAATTATCTAGCCCAAATAGATTTTCAGATCCAGAACTTAAGGCTCCAAAACGATGTTGAATCGCTAGCTCAAAAGCGCCCTTAGGCAGGGTTGAGGTTGTTTGACCCGCAATCAATCTTAATGATTTAGACTGAATATGGGTTTTGGTAAGCGGTTGGTTAGTTTTTGTAGGGTTGGATGATTCCTCCTTTGTTTCTAGTTTTTTTGACTCAACATTATCTACTGGCTTATTGGGTGAAAACCAACTTGCAATGCTCATAAGGAAAGTCACAAATAGATTGGTAGAACTCATCTTCTTTTCATGCCTTGATTAATCCATGCTTTCAATTTGTTTACTCTACATTCAGACCATTTCTCACTCCCTTTAGGCATAGGGCTGCCCGATGTATGATTGGTAACACCGATCAACAGTGATTTACGTTGTTCGGCGTAGTTCTTTAGTGAAGTGTAATCATAGAATTCGACTCCTGTGCCATTTCCTGCAAGGTGACATCCGAAACAATCTTGCTCAAATTGCAGCCTAATATCTTCATAATAAATGAACGTTGTGTCACATTCATTCAAATCATACAACTCATCCTGTTTATGATATTTACATGAACCAAAGAACCCAAGGACTAAGACAATAAAATAACACAGATAAGAACTTATGAACTTCATCAGTCAGCGAGTCTTATTTCTTCTTTAGCTTATTAAGTAAGAGACAATCAACATTAATCTCAATGGTTTCAGCAATATTGTTGATGTTATTCTTTGGGATGTTAATGTTATAATCATTTAATTCGATAGAGAAATCCGCTTTGAGGACTACCCCATCTTTGGTTTCTTGGATGGTACCGTTGACCAACTCTTCGTGATCAACCCCATGAATATTTAACATTCCTTTTACTTTTACATTTTGAGATTTGGAAGAAAGCTTGAACTTTTCAGGCTCTATGATCGAACCTTTGAAAGACGCATTGGGGTAAGTATTAGATTCCATGTAGTTCTCTTGGAAATGTTCCTGCATCAATGCTGATTTAAAAATAAAGGAGTTGATTGGAACCCTAAATTGAACTTTACCAAAAAAGGAAGCCGCCGCGGAGACATTGTTATTGACTGCTTTAAACTCTTTAAAATCTGTTTTACTCACAAACGTTATTTCACCATTGTTGGTTTTATATACTTGTGCTTTAGCGCGACCTAGAAAAAAGATACCCGCCATAATGAGCAATACGCCGTATTTCAAAAATTTCTTCATTTTACTGGATTTCATTTATGTTACAACGATTAAACGTAAATATAGTTTCGGACAATAAATCATCAGGGTCCTCAGGAAGTGATAATCCGTTGCAAACGCAAGTAAGACATACTTCTTCACCCTCTGAGAGTTTGTCAATCTTTTCATGGAGAGATTTATCAAAAGCCGTGTTCAAAATAATCGATTCATCGTTTGTGCTAAACTGTAAAGAAGGATTTTGATGATCTTTGTTTAGTGACTTTATTTCTCCCTTGATTTCGATCACTTTACCCACATACTTTGAGTTAAATAAGGAGTCATTGCCACTCAAACCCTCTTTTACAAATTCGTTAACTGTATACGTGTATTCAGCGGGATCTTTCACGACTAGATCTGTTTTCTTATTCAGAAAGAATGAAACTACGGCGAAAGCTAGAGCTGCTAGAATTAAAACAATGATGAATACTTTTTTCATGGGGTTTGTTTTGGTTAACTTTGATTTACCAAGATACCGTGGTTTACCATGAGAAACACCTCCTATCGACTGAACCCCCAAAAATATCTAGCATTTTTTTTCGCATTAGTTGCAAGTTGTTGTTTATCAGCACAGCAAGTAAAAATCCACACAGGTAAAAAAATATATGTTTGTGATACACAATGGTCACAAGTTGAATCCTTTGCAGTTAGGAATGGGAAAATTATTTTTACCGGGAGTTTAGATTCCGTAATTCAAGCGTACCCTGAAGCCAAAACAAAACGGCACCGTGGCTATATTTACCCGGGCTTCATTGACGCGCATTGTCACTTTTTGGCTCATTGTAGGGGCACAAAGGAATTAAATGTATGG
>JAYYCN010000251.1:0-3371 GCA_036161795.1 Bacteroidota bacterium | reverse complement strand
GGGGTTGTACCAATAATTTTTCGTTATCTATCAACTCTTTTATTCTGTTATAATCCTTAGAATTTTCCTTGAATTGGTTCTGTATGACCTTTAAATTATCCCATAGTGGCTCCATGTACGGATTAACTTTTTCTTTTGCATCCCCAGGTAAAAATCCTATATCCTTATTACTCAGTGGAACGATAGGTCTAGCTAAAAATATTTGATTGAAATCATTTTTTTGAGTGAGCGCACACGCGAGAGCTAACAGCGTCTTTCCTGTCCCAGCAACCCCCTGAATTGTAACCAATTTGATATTCTCATTTAACAAGGCATGCATTGCAAACGCTTGTTCTGCATTTTTAGGTTTAATTCCATAAGCCGATCTTTTTTCAACTTTTTCAACCCGTTTTTGCCCCTGATTAAAGTACGCCAAAATGGAACTGTTTGGGTGTTTTAGTATCATGTAATGATTCGCTAAAAACTCGCCATCCAATGATTCTGGCTTATCTATGACTGAGTTTTTATGTAGCTCATCAATCAACTGAGTGTCGGATAAATCCACTTTGGTAATGCCCCTATACAATTTTTGGACATCCTTGATTTTACCGGTTTCATAATCTTCCGATTCCAATTTTAGCGAACGGGCCTTGAGACGTAGGTTCATATCCTTCGTGACCAATATTACACGCCTATCAGGGTTGGCTTTGGCCATATGCAATGCCGAATTCACAATTAAGTGATCTGCCTTACGATCGCCAAAAATCTTGGTTGCATCGATACCATTTCCGGGTTGTGTCTCCATAATCACCTTAAAATGTGAACCCTTGTTTTCATCTATTTTTATCCAATCATTAAGTGAATTCCCCTTGGATAAACTATCAACAAAACGGATAAACTGACGTGCTTCGTAATTTATGGTATCGTTACCTTTCTTGAAATTATCGAGTTCCTCGAGCACCGTGATGGGTATGGCAACATCGTGTTCCTCAAAATTATTAACCGCGTTATGGTCAAAAAGAATGACCGAAGTATCTAAAACGAAGATTTTTGGAGTAGATTTTTTAGACTTCCTTGGCATATAATCCGAAGTTAAATCTTCGAATTCGAAGAAAATCAAGTCTGCGTTAACTTATTGTTTACAAATTACAAACAACCTAAAAGTCATAACGTGCAGTCACCAATATGTTCCTACCGGCTGCGGCAATACCACTCGCAAAAGTCCGATAACGCAAATCCAACACATTCTCCACGGCTAGATCAAAGTGAATGCGTTTGGTAAATTGATATCCACTACGAAAATTCCATATACCCCATGATGGGTTTCCTACTGAGTTTACATTTCCAACTCCATTGATGAAACCTGGAGTATAATTCAAGTTGTCTTCACCGCTCATAGAATATTCAGACAAGGGCTTTTCTCCATTGAATAGGTATTGACATTCCAACCAACACAATCGATATTTCCATTTCAAACTGATCGAGCCATACAAAGGAGGTATGTGATCCAAGGGCTGGAATTCATCCTCTCCAAGGTATTGAACTTTCCCGTTGGTTTCCGTTAAGGAAAACTTCAGCAAAAAATTTTTCATTACCCGGTAATGAACGCTAACAAATGCTCCTGTTATGTGCCCGGCACCCACATTTTGGATTTGAAATATGGGCGTCATAAGACCATCCCATTCGAAGGAGTCCTTTCCCGCAACTTCACCATAGACATCCGACATCAAATTACGAATCCAAGTACGGTAAACACCAGCTTCTACGTATAATTTCGACTGAAACCTATAATTGATATTAATGTCGACGGTCCTTGTGAATTCGGGCTTTAGATCGGTAGAAGGAAGCAGTAATTTCAGTCCTCTTTGAGACTCGAATACTTTAGACATATCGTCAATATTTGGATTTCTAAACGCTTGATTAAAGGACGTTTTTAACAACAACCCGTCAGATAATTCTGTAACAACACCAAAATTATAACTGGGGGCGATATGCGAAAAGCCTACATCTTCCAAAGGCAAATCCCATGCATTATCTTTCTTGTAATTCGCCTGTAAATCATAGTGCGTTAATCTTGCCCCGGTAATAATTGTCACTTTGTTAAACTTTCTTCGGAGCTGAGTAAAAACCGATGTTGTAGTAGTCATTCCTAAAGAATCTGCATACCTGGACTTGGCCGATGATATTTGTCCAGTTTCCTGATGAATCTGTATGCCCTTACTTCTAACATCGTTAAAAACAAACTCAACACCACTACGCACATCCCATTTCATCAACTCGTCTTTACGGTCGTAATTAATGGCACTCATATTGACAACATCTTCTTGCTTTCTTAAATTGGGATGATTGAAGGCTCTAGAAACACGTCCTACTTCAAAGCGTTGATAAGAGAATCGGATTCGACCTTTTTGATTGAATGGTTCAAACCCATACGATGTAAAAAACCTATTTTGGGGCGCATATGACCAATTGCCATAGTTAAATGCTTGATAGGCAGGCCTTGGTGTGACGGTAGACGGAGCATGATAGTATTGAAGTCGGTCAAACCGCGGAATCTCAGCGGCCAATGAAGCTTGAATGTTTAGATCATGAGCACCCCGAAAATCCCACTTTCCTTTCAACAATAAATGCGTTTGACTATAACTTGTGTATGGCTGTATTCGGGAATCCTCGTTTAACAAAATACGATCATATATTTTCTGATTATTTTCAAAAACAGGCGTATCCAACGGCACCACTTTAAAGGGTTGAAGGCCAAAGTGAGTGTCTATATCAGTAAAGGAATTACTTCCCACGCGTAAATCCCCCCAATCGGAATGGGTAATATTCAATAGCCAAGCGGTCTTCGGCGCTCTATACTCCAACGATGCGTTGGCTACAATACCACGTGTGGCACTTTGGTATCGAAGGTTAATTCTAGGAACCCATGTCTCGAATTTGCTAAATCGAGGATCTCTGGTTTTCATGTATAGTGCGCCTCCCAAGGCATCAGAACCATAAAGGGTAGATCCGGAACCAAAGTTTACTTCCATTCGTTCTAAGGCGAAAGGGTCAATGGAAATAACATCCTGCAGGTGTCCTGCCCGAAATGTAGCATTATTCATCCGCACCCCATCGATAAGAAGCAACACCCTACTCGCTTCGAATCCTCTTAAAACCGGACTACCACCACCCATTTGACTTTTTTGCACATAAACCTTTCCACTTTGAATTAATGCATCGGCTAGAGTCGCTCCTTGCATTTCAGAAAGTTTTTTAGAGGAAATAACCTCTATTTCTTGAACAGATTGAGATCGCTTGGCGCCATATCTATCGGCGCTTATCAACACTTCTTCAAACGTTTCAAATTCACTTGAATCTGTCTCTTGGGCCTGTAAGGCACAGACCCACAG
>JAYYCN010000250.1:0-6864 GCA_036161795.1 Bacteroidota bacterium | reverse complement strand
GCCTTCACATCAATCAATTCTGATTGATAAGCCACGGTATAAGGTTGGGAAATAGTTTGACCAAAATCAATAGGAAATGCATCATCCCGGTATGCATAATGCTCAAAATCTTTAGGGAAAAACCAATGCCTAGGTACTCTAGCAATCGCAGAAAGCACGGTTTTGCTATCAATTCCTTTGTCCGCTAGTTCGCGAACCAGCTTATGCCTCTTACCCTGATGTACTGCAGTGTCCAACATAAACGACTCTTACCAACCTGTGAGAAAACGCATTACCAAATCGAGAAAATGTCCCTCATTTTTGTTTCGTACAAAGTTAAAACAATTGACTCAATGAAAAAGGTCATTCTCTTAGGATCTGCAAAATCGACGGAAGCATATGTGACAGAATTGTCACGTATTAAAAATGTAGACGTCATGGGTTTTTTAGATCCAGATTCCAAACAAAATAAATCTGTTTTTGATGACTTTTTTCAGTTCATGGTCCTGCTCGAGAAAGCAAATATTTTTATTGTTAGTAGAGAAGTAAAAGGTTTGGATTTTGAAATTGTTCGTCAAATGATTCGATTCGGAAAACATGTCTTTGTTGATGGATTTAGGGAATGGTCAACCCACGAAATTGAGGAAATAGAAAAACTACGATTTGAAAGTCAAGTCGTCTTCCAGTTTGGAAACACATTGTACGGCAAACCGGTCTTCACAACGGCACTAAATCTGGTAAAAAAACCACGATTCATAAAAGTGGAAAAGCACTGTCAACCGCCAAAGCCGGGTACTTTTGAGAACTGGATTTTTACCCAGCTGTCAGAAGAATTTGACTTGGTACAGCGCTTGATGCAATCAAGTATCCGATCGGTTTCTGCAAGACCTATGTTCCTCTTTGGTGAAGACCCTGATTTGCTGAACATTCACATCGAATTCCATAACGATGCCATATGCCATTTTTCCGTAGGCAGAGCAATCGATAAAAACATCCATAGAATAAGAGTATACCAACCTGAAACACTTTTATCTATCGATCTCAAAAGAAATAACCTGGAGGAGTCACGAATGAAAGGTGAAACTGAACAACTTTCACTCGATTTAGACATTCAAAATAGTAACATGGATAATAATCCAGAAATGGTCACCTTAGAAAGACATGTGATGTTGTATGATCATCGAGTGAAAGACTTAACTAACTTTTTCGAGAATATTGACAAACGATTAACCCCCTTATCTACATTAGATCACCTTATGGGAGTTGCCGATATCTGTGAAGTGGTGTGTGAAAAAGTAAAAAGACGCTATCAAAGTCTTTAATCCCCTCTCTAAATAACTTACTTTTGCATCATGCGCTTCTCAGGAGTGTTTCTCACTATTTCAACTCTACTGTTTCTCTTATTTCCTTCTTGTAGAACAGAAGAGTCGTTTGTGCCATCATATATCCGAATTGATAGTGCAATACTAGATGCGTCTGGTATTGATGGAAACAACATTCACGACATTCAAGCAATTCAAGTATATGTTAATAGTCAAACCGTCGGTACATTTCCATTGCCTAGTACTTTTCCACTTGACGCCCAGGGCCCAACTAAAATTCAGATTGCACCATTTGTAAAAATCAATGGTAACTCCCAAACACTCAACAATTATCTAACATTAGATTTGGTAGATACGACCATTGCATTAATGAGAGAATCAACCGCTACATTTACGCCCATCTTTCGGTTTAGAAACCGCGCTAAAATTGCTTGGCAAGAAGATTTCGAAGACAGCAATACAACATTGGTCCCCATTCGTCTTTTAGGGGATGATTACAGCCGCATTGAAACTAGGCATTTCGATTTAAACCATCGGTTCTCAGGACCATCTAAGGTATTGGTTTCTGGGTTTTCGGCCGCAGATTCCTTGAAAAGAATGGATTTAGCTCATTTTGAATTATTTAAAGATCTACCCAATGATGGAAGCGGGATTTTCATGGAATTCGATGTAAAATCTGAGTTACCGTTGCTTGTGGCAATCAAGCGTTATAACTCCATGGGACAAGAATTTGTACCTTACATGACTATTAACCCAACGGGTAGTGAATGGAAACATTTTTATGTGAATTTACTGTATGAAATCCAAGGGCAACCAGATGATACGAAATACGAGATTTTCTTCTCAACAGATAAAAAAGTCGACTTTAAGGGATCGCTAGAATTTCTTCTGGACAATATCCGTTTATCTTATAATCAACCATGAGTAAATCATCGAAGAGGTTAATTTTTCACTTAATCGGAGATATTTTCTCAGCTTCAGTGAGTTGGCTTGCCTTGTTCTTGTTTCGAAAGACTTTTATCGAAGCCTCTAAGCATGGCTACACCGTGCCTGTAAACCAAGATCCAAAGCTGTTTTTAGGATTGGTTTTAATCCCTATTTTTTGGATTTTCATTTACGCTCTTTCAGGTTATTACCAATTCATTTTAAGAAGATCGAGGTTAAAAGAGATTGAAAATACCTTTTCTACTAGCCTTGTAGGGTCACTCACCTTGTTTTTCTTATTTATTTTGGATGATAGTGTTTCTACCTATCAAGATTACTACATTTCATTGGCCGTATTATTTACGTTTCATTTCTTCACCACTCTTTTATTTCGATTAATTAACGCGACCTACACCATTAATAAATTTCGCAAACGGAAATGGGGATATCCTACTCTCGTTATTGGATCAGGTCCAACTGCAGTATCTCTTGTAGAGGAATTAGAAAATGCTAAGGTTTTTGAGGGATTTGACCTGAAAGGTTTTATAGAAATCACTGCAAAACGCGAAGATGTTGATTTACCCATGTCAGTTTTGGGTCATTGGAGCCAATTAAACTCATTAATCAAAGAAAATAACATCCAAGATATCATCATCGCAAATGAAGAGGATGAATCAGATTCAATTGCGAAAATCATAGACATCATTCAAAACGAGGATATCCATTTAAAGATGCTCCCCTCCGAGTACCACATGGTGCTTGGAATGGTGAAGATGAATAACATTTTAGGAGCTCAATTGGCCGAAGTTGACTTCGAAGTAATGCCTCACTGGCAAAAATTCATCAAAAGAGGAGCTGATATTATCTTATCCAGTATTGCCCTTGTTTTTTGTTTGCCATTATTCTTAGTCATCGGTTTACTCATTAAAACCGACTCTCAAGGTCCCATTTTTTACAAGCAAGAACGGATCGGTCATAAAGGGATTTCATTTAAAATCATCAAATTTCGCAGTATGTTTATCGATGCGGAACAAAATGGTCCAAGGCTAAGTAGTGAGCATGATGATCGGCGCACGAGAATAGGTATTTTCCTTAGAAAGACTAGACTCGATGAACTACCTCAGTTTTTTAATGTCTTAATTGGTCAAATGAGTCTTGTTGGACCTCGGCCAGAGCGTTCATTTTTCATCGAACAAATTCAAGCCAAAGCACCAATGTACAAGCGATTACAACGAGTTAAACCCGGTATTACCAGTTGGGGCCAAGTAAAGTATGGTTATGCGGAAAGTGTGGATGAAATGATCTCCCGTATGAAATACGACATCTTCTATATTGAGAATATGACGCTAGCATTAGATGTCAAAATACTTTTCAATACTGTCCTCACAGTAGTACAAGGTAGAGGAAAGTAAATCCATAGAGTTATTTTTGTAATAACAACAAGTTTTACTCACGCACTCATGCCATATAGAAAAAATTGGATTCCGGATAAAACTCCCTTAAAGTTAATTTGGGATATTGTCCTTTTAGAAAAACGTAACATACGCTATCTCTATGTATACGCCGTGTTATCCGGGGCAATTAGCCTAGCCATCCCTCTTGGTATACAAACCATAGTTGGATACGTAATGGCAGGACAGTTGAACAGTAGTTGGCTCTTTTTATCCTTACTTATTACAGGCACGGTACTACTTGCTGGACTTACCAGATTAGCTCAAATTAGTATTATTGACTCCATACAAAGGAAACTTTTTCTCTATTTTGGTCAAATATTCAAGGACAGAATAAGAGTTTTGAAAGAAAAAGGTAAAAAAATGACCGAGCAACTTGAAATGCAAACCAGTTACTTCTACGATGTAGTTACTCTTCAGAAGTCCTTATCAAAGTTACTTACAGATTTTACAGGTAAGTTATTACAAGCTTTATTTGGTGTTTTGTTGCTTGCAATTTATCACCCATTATTCATTGCCTTCGGAATCACACTTTTAATGGTCGTATATACCGTTTTAAGATTAACCTGGAAACGAGGTTTTGAAACCGCTCGATGGGAATCAAACTACAAATTCCGTACTGCACAAAACCTCAAAAAAATATTCGATTCTGACAAATCAGACTTCGAATCAGAATCGTTCGATGAGAATATAAATCAATATGCAGAAGGTCGAAATAATCACTTCAGGATTCTCTACCAACAAGCTTGGTTAGGAGTGGTAACAAAAGTTGTATTTACTGCATTCTTACTGCTTATAGGTAGTTATTTGTTAGTAGAACAACGAATCAGTCTCGGTCAATTCCTTGCATCTGAAATCCTTATCATTATTTTGCTCGACTCCATTGAAAAACTTATTCTTACCGTGGAGAATTTGTACGATTGCGGAATTTCACTCGAAAAACTTAATGTAATTCAACTAGACGATGATCAATAATCAATATTACAATGATAGCCCATGGGTTGGTCAACGTTTTCGCCGTTTGATCATCATTGTTAGCTTTATAGGACTAGTGTTTTTATTCCTACCCTGGACCCAAAACATACAAAGCAGTGGAGTCGTGACAACATTAAGGCCTAATGAAAGACCGCAATCCATTCAAACCATGATCTCAGGTAAGATTCAAAAATGGTATGTAAAGGACGGCGATGTTGTGGAGGAAGGTGATACCATCGTGGTTTTAACAGAGATTAAGAGTGAATACTTAGATCCAGGTTTGTTGGGCCAAACATCCAACCAGATAAAGGCAAAAGAAAACTCCATTTTGAGCTACTCGTCTAAGGTAGATGCTATAAACAAACAGATCACCCAGTTAGAAGCGAATCGCGATTTTGCTATTAGGAAGGCACAAGTTAAGGTTCAACAAGAAAACCTAAAGTATAATTCTGAATTTGCAGAAATGAAAGCCGCAGAAATCAATCTAAAAATTGCCAAGCAACAACTTGTAAGAGATAGTTTACTTAGCATTAAAGAGATCAAGAGTCCTTTAGATGTTGAAAACAGACGAGTTAAATATCAAGGGGCTTTGGCGAAAAACATGATCCAAGAAGCAAAATTGGATATGGCGGAAAATGCGATAGAAAACGCGAAAATCGAACTCGCCAATATTAATGCGGAATATGGAGAGAAACTTGCAAAAGCAGAAAGTGAGAGATACAGCGCTATTTCAGCGCAAATGGACACGGAAACTGAAGTTTCAAAGCTCAGAAATAAGTATTCAAATTTCTCGATACGAAATGATTTTTATGTAATTCGTGCGCCTCAATCAGGATTGGTTTCACAAACGCTATCAAATGGTGTGGGGATTGCTGTAAAAGAGGGACAAGCTCTATGTACTATTGTTCCTTCCAAGATCAATCTTGCCGTAGAATTATTCGTAAATCCAGTGGATATGCCCTTGATTGAAAAAGGAGCTCCGGTCCAGTTTGTATTTGATGGCTGGCCCACGATGGTGTTTTCAGGATGGCCTCAAATGTCCTACGGAACATTTCCTGGCGAGATATATGCTATTGATAATGCATTGCAAACCAATGGAAAATATCGTGTTTTGGTGCGTATGTCAATGGATAAAAAAGCATGGCCAGAACAATTAAAAATTGGCGTTGGAGCCCGTGCTTACATGCTTCTTAAAACGGTGCCAGTATGGTATGAGTTATGGAGACAGTTAAGTGGATTCCCCCCAGATTACTATCACAATGGTCGAACACCACCAGTAGATAATAAATGAGGACCCCATCACTAACATATAATGCATTAACAGTTTGGGTTTGTTTTACCTTTTTTACGATACTGTCGTTGAAAGAGTCAAAAGCAAATACAGACACCACCCGAGGCTTGTCAATTAAGGAAGTAATTGACATGGTTCACAATAACCACCCATTGGTGGTATCATCAAGAATGGAAAGTACTCGTGGTAAAGCCACACTGCGAAAAGCACGTGGTGCTTTCGACCCTAGATTCCAGATTGAAACGGAAGGCAAAAGCCAAGAATATGTAAATCAATTCGGTAATCCTGGTAAATTTACATATGAAAAGGAAGTGGCTCACTTATCATTACCAACCCGAAGTCCTATTAAATTCGAGACGGGATATGAAAGCGGCCGAGGTAATCTGGTCAACAGTGAAAACTACACGCTTAAAGGAGGATTGCGGTATGCTGGTATAAGTATGCCAGTATTGAAAGGCTTGATTACCGATGAAAGAAGAACAACATTGGCTAAATCCAAGTTATTCAAAAGTCAGAGTATCGAAATTCAAAAAATTCAGCTGTTAAATTTATCTGAAGTCGTTTGGAAAGATTATGTTTTATGGCTAATCGCATTTCAGCAACGTAACGCTTACGCGACGGGGGCGCAGCTATCATTAGAAAGGCAAGAGGCCTTAAGGGAATTGTTTAAAGCTGGTGGCTGTAATGGGATGGATACACTTGAAAATTATATACAGTTGGAATTATTCCGTACCAGGGAAAAAGAATGGAGAGTAAATACAACCAAACAAAGACTTCAGCTAAGCAGACATCTTTGGGATTATAATAAAAATACAAATGAGTGGTCGGCTTTAGGTATCAGTGAAGACACTGAACCTTCAGAAGACTTTTTTAATTATCTGGACTCGTTATTCCAATCAGATGAACCAAATAAGGTAGATAT
>JAYYCN010000249.1:0-2877 GCA_036161795.1 Bacteroidota bacterium | reverse complement strand
CTCGTGGGTGGTCATGAAGGTGTTTTGCGCGTGTATCATATTGAGGACCACGACTATTCCGATAGTCTGTCTGCTGAGGAAAACCTTACTTTTATAACGCACAAAGGAGATACTTTTGATTTCTATTTGGGAGGAGGGTTATCGCCTACCTTAGGAGATATTACCGGTGATAGTATTCCTGATTTAATCATTGGAGGAGTACGGGGTGGACTTCAATTTGGGATGAGCAATCAATCTTCAAAGAATTCTATAAACAAGGAGGTCCTTTCAAAGAACGATTTGTTCGTATATCCTAATCCAATTAACATGGGACGGTTGTTGCACGTAAAAAATCTAAATATTCAAGACGCTGGCAAGATAGAAATATACAATAACCTTGGTCAATTGGTGATTACCAAACATATAAATAAAGGGGAACCACAAATCAATATTCCTATGGAGTCAGATTTGTTTCCAGGTTTATATCATATAAGGTTAATCAATAAAGTGCTTCATAATAGCATGAGCACTCACTTTATTCTTACTCAGTAATGATTTGTTTTGCTTCTATTCGAAGTCGTTGACCTACCTTTTGATACTCTTTTTCATCGTTGGAGGCAACAACAATAGCTTTTTTGCCATGACATTGATTCCAAAGTTCGTTGTATAAATCGAAGCCGCTCTTATCTAGGTTAGACAGAGGCTCATCAAGAATTACCAATGATACATTAGTTAAGAAAGCTCCACAAAGTTTCACTCGCTGTTTCATTCCGGATGAGAAAGTGTACATGGGCTTGTTCATCGCTTTATTACTGAATTTACACTGTTCTTGAAGTGTGTTCAAATCAAGGTTTAAATCAAACCCCTTAGTCTTGTCCATAAAAGCAAACCATTCCTTTACTGTAAACTCCTCTGGGAGTTCCATGGCAGGAGAGCTTAGGCTATATAAGCGATGTAAGCCCGATGACTTTGTTTCGACATTACCCTTGTTCAAAATAGAAACTTGACCTTCGGTAGGAGATACCTGTCCAATCAACATTCTTGCCAACGTTGACTTACCAGAACCGTTATTGCCTAATAGGGCATAAGAACTACCCGGATTTAGCTGGAACGTGCAATTGAATCCTCTAAATAACCAAGAGCCATAGTAGCTCTTTCCGACATTAGAGAATTTAATAATCATATCGTTATTTTGCGATGTAACCTTTCATTACACCTCGATCAGATTCCTTAATGAAAGCGATGATTTCATCTCGTTCTGCTGAAGGTGAGAAATCAGCCTCGATTAATTTTAAGGCTTTCGCCGTATTCGAGCTTTTAACAAATAAAGTGCGATAGATATCCTGAATTTCCGCAATTTTTTCGTTGGTAAATCATCGTCGACGCATTCCTATACTATTGGTGCCTTCATAGGACAATGGTTCTCTCGCTGCCTTTGTATATGGTGGTACGTCTTTTCTTACCAATGAACCACCACTAATCATTGCATGTTTACCTACATGCACAAATTGATGAACCAATGCAGCCCCACCTAGAATGGCCCATTCGCCTATTTCAACATGACCTGCTACCTGAACGCTATTAGCTAGTATACAATAATCACCCACAACACAATCGTGAGCAAGGTGAACATATGCCATCAGTAATACGTTGCTACCCACTTTTGTAGCACCTGAGGCGTTGGTGCCTTTGTTAATAGTCACATATTCACGAATAGTGGTATTTTCACCAATCTCTGTGTATGTATCCTCACCCTCATATTTAAGGTCTTGGGGTATCGCACCGATAGACGCCCCGGGAAAAATCTTACAATTCTTACCTATTCTGGTTCCTCTGAAGATGATGGCACCTGACATGACATGTGTTCCTTCATCTATTTCTACATCCGCGTGAATGGTTACAAAAGGGTCAATGACAACATTGTCGGCAATTTTTGCACTTGGATGGACGTATGCTAGGGGTTGTATCATCTTACTTTATTTGATTTTTGCGATTTGTGCCATGAGTTCAGATTCACAAACAAGTTTTTCACCCACCCATGATCTTGCCTTCATCTTGCAAATACCTCTTCTCACGGGCTCTGTTAATTCAAGTTTCATCACGACGGTGTCACCTGGAACTACTTTATCTTTAAATCTAGTATTGTCTATTTTCATAAAGTAGGTACCATAATTTTCAGGGTCTTCGACGGTACTTAATACCAATATACCTCCCGTTTGCGCCATGGCCTCTATTTGTAACACTCCAGGCATAATGGGGTCGCCAGGGAAATGCCCGTCAAAAAAGGGTTGATCGTAAGTTATATTCTTGATACCAACTACATGGGTTTCGCTTATTTCCGTGATCTTCTCTACCAACAAAAAAGGATGTGCGTGTGGCAACATTGTGATGATATCTTTTGTGGTATATACAGGTTTTACATTTGGATCATATACCGGGCGACCTTCTTGTTTTCTTCGGATTTCCTTCTTGATGACTTGTTTTACTTTTTTTGCAAAGGCGACATTCGAAGCATGTCCCGGGCGCGCTGCCATGATTTGACCTTTGATGGGCATACCGATTAAGGATAAGTCACCAACCATGTCCAATAATTTGTGTCGTGCGGGCTCATTACTAAAGCGTAAATCCAAGTTATTAAGAATACCGTCTTTTTTCACCTCAACGGATTTTTTATTAAAAACTCCTGCTAAGCGATCCAATTCTTCTTGACTTACTTCTTTGTCTACAACAACAATGGCGTTGTTTAGATCCCCTCCTTTGATTAAATCATTTTGAAGCAAATACTCTAATTCATGTAGGAAGCAAAAGGTCCTACATGGAGCAATTTCATCCTGGAAGTCTTGTATGTTGGTTAGGGATGCATGCTGTGTTCCTAAAACTGGAGAGTTGTAATCAACC
>JAYYCN010000248.1:0-4242 GCA_036161795.1 Bacteroidota bacterium | reverse complement strand
ACTTGGTTACAGAACCCCATGGCTGAAGTTCATAGTTTTGAATTGGTTATTACGCCAGATAAATCTAAATGGACACGTTGTCCGGTGATAGAGATGTCAGATGACGAAGTAAAGAATGGTAACGAAGGAAATATGTCCAAATTCAACATGCGTTTGGCACCTTCTAAAGACAAAAACTTCCAAGACATACCCGGAAGCTTTGGATTAAGTTACTTCCCGGGTTACGTGCTTAACCTTGAAACAGGTGAGCGCATGAATGTAGCTTTCGGAGAAGACAGTTATCTTAAAGGAGAAAATGGTCGCGATATGATCTGGAATCCTACGGATAATATCTATAACGATAATGGTAATTATCCAGCCATAGGCGGTAAACATTTCTTATACATTTTCGGTAATGGTAAGCATGGTATCAATCGTAATGTTCCAGGCGACCGTTACTATGGAGAGGAAGAAATACATTTTGATCGTTTCAAAAAGGGTCTTCAAAATACCACGGCAGGTGGCAATCCTAGCCAGTTAGAGAAGATCAAATTATTGTCGACAGTAACGTGGGTGATTCCTACCTACTTGGCGGGTGGTTATGATATGACGGATGGAATTCCTCCAACAGAGGTTAAATTCCGAGTACGTGTTTCAAAGGCTTATACTTCTTACGAAACAGACGACGATAGAAACGATAATCTTCCATTCTATGAGTTTGATGCTTCTGAAATTGCGCCAAAGATTTCAAATGAGATTGGGCGTAAGAACTTAGACTTAGTGAATATCGTTCCCAACCCTTACCGTGGTTACAGTGAATATGAAAACAGCCCTATCGACTCTCGTGTGAAAATCACTAACTTGCCTCCATCATGTACCATTCGCGTGTATGATATGGCGGGTAATTTGATTCGAACCGTAGATAAGGCAGATGAGAATACCTACTATGAGTGGGATCTGAAAAATAATAGTAATGTACCTATTGCCAGTGGTTTGTATTTGATACACGTTAAAGCACCGGGTCTAGGCGAGAAAATTGTTCGTTGGTATGGTATTATGCATGCCGTTGATTTAGACACCTATTAATAAGAAAACCGATGAGATTGAAAAGTATAAAAACATCATCCTTAATCGCAACCGCCCTCTTAATTGGCTCTAGCGCTTTTGCTGGTAACCCTGAGAGACAAGGTCAGGCAGGTGCTGCACAGTTAACGATCAATGGTTGGGCTCGATCTTCAGGGCTTGGTTATGCCGCCGGCGGTTTGATTAGCGGTGCAGAAGCACTTTATATGAACGTAGGTGGATTGGATCGCATGACAAACCGAACGGAATTGGTTTTTGCTCGTACAGAGTGGCTAATGGGTTCAGGTATTGGTATCAATAACCTCGGACTTGCAGTTAAAATGGGTGAGGATGGATATGCAGGAACATTAGGTGTGCAAGTCATGCAATTTGGTATTGACCCTATTCAAATTACCACAGAGCAAAATCCTCATGGAGGAATAGGTACTTACCGTGTAAACATGACCAATATTGGTGTATCTTACGGAAAGCAATTTTCAAACAGTATCTCTGCTGGAATCACCGCAAGGTTGATTAGCGAAGGCATTCCCGATGTGAGTGCATCAGGTATGGCTTTGGATGCGGGTGTGCAGTATACCACTACTTTGATTCCACGTTTGGGCTCTGAGAAAAGAAACGATTTTAAATTTGGAGTTTCTGTTAAAAATATTGGTCCTGATTTGAAGTTCGATGGTGATGGATTGAGCTATAAAGCGCTGATCCAAGACGGGGATTACAACAAAACTATGCAGGTAAAAACAGATGTAGTAAAATTGCCAGCAATGTTGAATGTTGCGGCCAGTTATGATATTCGTTTGGATAAAACGAAAGGTGTTTACGATAACCGTTTAACGGTTGGGTTCGGATTTACGAATCACTCGTTTAGTGCAAACCAAACAACACTCTCATTCGAGTACGGATATAAGGATATGTTAATGGTAAGAGGTGGTTATTGTTATCAGCAGGGTGTATTCTCTGAAGAAACAAGAACATCTGCATTTACTGGTCCTTTTGCCGGAGTGAGCTATGACTGGCATATTAATGACGAAAACACCGTTTCATTAGACTATAGTTACCGCGCAACAAATCCATTTTCTGGTGTACACTCTTTCGGTGTGCGTATCGGATTGGGATCGGCAGAATAATAAATTATGTAATCAATAACGGTTGCACCAATTAACAATTGGTGCAACTTTTTTTTTAAATAAATAGAAATATACAATATGAGCGAGGCACAATACTTTACACAAAAAGGATTAGATGAATTAAAAGAGGAGTTGAATGATTTGAAACACACCCAACGTCCTAAAATCATTCAAGCCATTGCTGAAGCAAGAGATAAAGGTGATTTAAGCGAAAATGCAGAGTATGATGCTGCAAAGGAGGCACAAGGTCACCTGGAAGATAAAATTGCTCAACTGGAGCATATAGTTGCTAACGCGAGAGTAATTGATGCGTCTCAAATAAATACCGATAAAGCAAGTATACTTTGTAAGGTGAAAGTGAAAAATCATAATATTGGTAAAGAAGCAGTGTATCAATTGGTATCTGAAAAAGAAGCAAACCTGAAAGAAAATAAGATTTCGATAAAGTCGGCAATAGGTGCTGGCTTATTAGGGCATGCTAAAGGGGAAATTGTAGAAATTCAAGTTCCAGCCGGTGTAGTCAAGCTAGAGATCTTAGATATAAGTTTATGATCGTGGGTTCAATTTTTTCCAAAATTATCGCAGGTGAAATACCTTGTCATCGAGTATATGAAGACGACAAGCATTTGGCCTTTTTAGACATCAATCCATTGGCTATGGGCCATGTTTTATGTATACCCAAAGCGGAAGTGGATTATATGTACGATTTGACTGATGATGCTTTGGCAGATTTATGGAAGTTTACCATACCCGTAGCGAAGGCTATCGACAAAAGTATGGATTGTCTGCGGGTTGGTTCTGCTGTTATTGGTTTGGAGGTGCCGCATGTTCATATTCACTTGATTCCACTTCAGTCAGTTGAGGATATTAACTTTTCTCGGCCCAAACTGAACCCTACCAAAGAGGAGTTAGCTGATATTGCTCAACGTATTAGAGATCATATTTAAGGGTAACATTCATGAATTTTGCTCAGGTCATCGGTCAGTATTCTACAAAAGAATCGTTGATTCAGAGCGTTCAAAAAGGGCGTATTCCTCACGCACAATTATTCTTGGGGAAAACGGGTTGGGGCGGTTTACCACTAGCCTTGGCTTACGCAAAATACATTAGTTGCCTTAATCGGACAGAAACGGATTCCTGTGATGAATGTTCTTCTTGCCGAAAATATGCTACATTTACGCATCCAGATTTACATTTTAGTTTCCCATTCCCAAGAGAGAAAGGGGAGAAAAGTAGCGAGATAATTGGAGAGTGGCGTAAAGCAATATTGGATAATCCATACATGGGTATACTCCAATGGATGCGAGTATTGGATGCCGAGAAGAAGCAAGCAAATATACCACTGGCTGAATGTCGTGAGATCTCAAAGTCGTTATCGTTAAAGCCGTTTGAATCAGAATACAAAATTCTCTTGATGTGGCTTCCTGAATATTTGGGTAAAGAGGGAAATTCATTGCTGAAACTGATTGAAGAACCTCCGACAAACACGATCTTTTTATTGGTGGCAGAGAATCCTGATAAAATATTGGGTACCATTATTTCACGAACCCAGTCGGTGCGTTTAAAACCCATTGAGGAGGAAGCACTCAATGATTTTCTGATAAAAAACGAGAAGCTAGAAGAAGAAAAGGCTAGGCGGTTATCGACCATCTCTCAGGGAGATTATACTTTATTGACGGATCTATTGACCGATACAGAAAGTCCTTATTTTGAATTATTGAAAGCTTGGATGAGTATATGTTTTCGAAAAAGCATGCCGGAAATTGTGGCATGGTCTGAGCATTTAGGTGGGTTTTCAAAAGAAAACTTGAAAGGGTTTTTACTTTATTCAGTAGAGATATTGCGTGGAGTAGTCGTTTTTCCACATGCCGAGGAAATAGTGCCATGGGCTGGTAGAGAGCGGGTGTTTATTGAGAATTTCAATAAATTGACATATTCAATCAATGATATGGAGCTAATCGTGAAGAACATTGAAATGGCGCTTTCTAACATTGAAAGAAATGGACGAGTCCCCTTGATTTTAACCGACCTTAGCTATGTCATAGCAAGGAATCTG
>JAYYCN010000247.1:0-3974 GCA_036161795.1 Bacteroidota bacterium | reverse complement strand
TCCGCGACCCAGCAGGTAGAATTGGGGTACGAGTGGAATGTGATTTCCATATCATCACCGGTGAAACTTCTCGTGCTAATATCATATTACGTTCTGTCCAAAACGCTGGTTTAGGAGTGGCCGACTTGGTGGTTGAACCTGTGGCTTCATCCACTGCTGTATTATCTCCTGAGGAAATGGAAGCAGGAGTTGTTTTGGTTGATATTGGTGGTGGTACTAGCGATGTTTGCGTTTTCGAAAATGGATACATTACCCACACTGCTATCATACCGATGGGAGGAGATCGTATTACTCAAGACTTACAAGAGGCATTTGGTATCTTAAAAGAACAAGCAGAAGAGGTAAAAGTAAAATACGGTAGTTGTTATCCTACAGATTCGATGAAAAACGAAGTCGTTGTAGTACCAGGGCTTCCCGGCCGTCAGCCCAAAGAAATCAGCTTATATGCCATTGCACAGGTTATCCGAGCACGCATGGAGGATATTGTTCAGAAAGTAGACTTTGAAATCCAACTTAGCGGCGTAAGTGGTATGTTAAATGGAGGTATCGTATTAACGGGCGGAGGATCCGGACTTAAAGAGGTGCGTAATCTATTTTCTTGGGGAACTGGATTTGACGTACACATCAATAGTCCTGGGAAGCATCTTGGAATGGGAATGATTGAAGAGGTTCGTAGCCCTATGTATTCTACGTCAATCGGATTGGTTATGAAGGGCATTGAGATTGAGCATCGCCAAGGGACCGAATGTGTACCCAATAAATTTATACAAGAAACCCCAGAACAAGAAAGCGAGGAAACGGAATTAGAGGAAGTATTAGATGAGTCGCAACCAGAGAATAAAGCTAAACTTCCCAACTGGGGTAGCAAAAGATATACAGGGGTAAAATTCTTTAATGAGATCATCAATAAATATCTCGCTGATGACAGCGAAGATTTCGCATAATCAACCAAACACTAGAACAATAAATATGGAATTTCAACCAGATCAATCCTTAGAAAACATCATCAAAGTAATCGGTGTAGGTGGCGGCGGCGGAAACGCTGTCAACTATATGTTTAAACAAGGCATCGAGGGCGTGGATTTCTTCGTATGTAACACAGACATACAGGCACTGCGTCATAGTAGCGTTCCCAATAGAATCCAACTAGGAGCAGAACTAACTTCTGGTTTGGGTGCTGGATCTTCAGCTAAATCAGGTGCAGATGCTGCTGTAGAAAGTACAGCCGATATTGAAAATATGCTTTCCGACGGAACGCGTATGATCTTTATCACTGCGGGATTTGGTGGTGGTACCGGTACTGGTGCTGCACCCATAATTGCAGAAATAGCAAAGAAAATGGGTATCCTGACTGTCGGTATTGTGACTTTACCATTTTCCGATGAGGGCCCAGACCGTCAAAAACAGGCAACGGAAGGATTGGAAAATCTACGACCGAATGTTGATGCATTGATCACCATTTCTAACGATAGAATTGTTGATATGTATGGCGATTTAACGTTTTTAGAGGCATTTGAAAAAGCGGATGATGTTTTGTGCACAGCTGCCCGTGGAATCGCAGAAATCATTTTCAAGCCTGGACATATGAATGTCGATTTCAAAGATGTTGAAACAGCCATGCAAAACAGCGGTCGTGCGCTTATGAGTACAGGTGTTGCAGATGGTGAAAATAGAGCTCACGAAGCCGTACAAATGGCCATTAAAAGTCCTTTATTAGATAACACCAAGATCATCGGTGCGAATCATATCCTACTTAATGTAACCTACGGAAATAAAGCTCCAACACTAAGTGAAACAAGAACCATCACATCTTTCCTACAAGAAGAAGCGGGTAATACTGCTCATTTAAAAATGGGAATCACAAAAGATGAAACGCTTGAGGACAAACTCTCTGTTACCGTTATTGCAACAGGCTTTGAAATTACCCAAGATCAGGATAATGATATCAGCCCGCGAAACGGACAGAGTAAAGAAACCATTGAGCAGTTAGCACCAATGGAGGAATCTGATATCGAAATTGAAGTCATTCATGAGGACCCCATCCAAGAGGAAGAACCCAATGAAGCAAATTCTAATCTCTCTTCAGAGACGAACCCAGGTTCCAAACTTGTGAAAAAGAATCAATTAGAAGATTCTGAACCATTAGCCGAAATATTTTCAGATAATCACCCAGACCAACATTCACAGCAAGGAAACTCATTTGAAACCGAGCAACATGTTGCACCTCAAAGACAGCACAATATCCCTTCTCAAAATCCTCTACAAACCTCTCTGGGATTTGGAAACAATGAAATGGATATCGAGATTCCAGCATATCAGCGGAGAAACGTCCAACTAGCAGATGCTCCCCCAAGTCATTCTAGTAACGTTTCTAAGCTCAGCATCTCTGATAAGGATGAAAATGAGAATCAAGATAGATTCTCAATATCTCCAAACAAGATGCTCCACGACAATGTAGATTAGATATTTTTTCTGTATAGTGTTTGTGAAAAAGCCCCGGGATTACACGGGGTTTTTCATTAGGGAACGGTAGAGATCAACATGCTTATCTACCACAATATCCATGTGATAAGTACCTAAGATTTTTTCACGAGCGCTTTGAGCAAATTCAGCATGTTTCTCTGGAGAATGGATATAATCAATGATTCTATCTGCGAGATTATCAAGCATATCAGGCTCCGCTACAAAACCATTTTCATTATCGTCTATCATTTCTGGAATCCCACCAATATTAAAGCCAGCTACTGGAGTACCACATGACAATGACTCTAATACTGTGCCTGGTAAATTATCCTGTACTGAGGTTATCACGTATAAATCACTGCGATTATACGCTTCAATAATCGTATCCACATCCGAAACATATCCCATAAATACCGCGTCGGTTAGATGGTATAATTCACCTTTCGTATCCCCTAAAACTAAAGCTTGTACATTTGCACCTCGCGCTTGGATTCGTTTAAAGAGCTCTGTGAACCTCTTAAATCCCTTTGCTGGATTTGTCAAATATGCTGCAGAGAACATCAGGGTAAAACTTCCCTCTTGTAATTTAAAATTGGAAAAAGAATTTTTAATGGATTGACTTAATGTCGAGTACTGATCGGTTTCAATGATATTGGATATCCACTCCATTCTAGGCTTAGCATCTCCAAAAATATTTGACGCTTTCGCCTGATTCAACATCCAATTACTTGGCGTAATAAAAGTTGGTTGTTTTTTCGAAAAAATCTCTTTTTTTCGTTCGAATAACAAAGACGATAAATCATTATTGTCATTTCCCCTAAGGTAAGGACATGACCCACACGAATCCATATATTTTTTACAGTCCCATGTGTAATAACAGCCACCCGTTACTGCCCACATATCATGTAAAGTCCACACAATATGCTTACCGGATGATAAAATTTTCTCAAGTGATCCTAAAGATAAAAAACCTTTATGAACCCAATGTAAATGAATAACATCCGCCTCTTTGAACCACTTGTGACTCGTGATATCAATACCCACTTTTGCATGAGAGAATTGAAAACGAATTGTTTTATCTCTTTCGTATCGTAAAAAATCTAGTTTATCCAATGCATGAAAAGCAAATGCAAAAAATCGACCCACCTTACTTGAATACATCACTTTTGTGTGGGTATCATTTACTTTTTTCCCCGAAAAGATCAAATGCTTAGAAACTACCATTTTTGAGCTCGAAAGAGCCGAATGCAAGCGTTGAGCTGCTCCTGGAGCACCTCCTTCGGTTGAGGCATTTAAGTGCAGTACTCTTATCATTAAATACTTGGTGTTTGAACTTTTAATTTCTCGAATAGCAACCACGCCATGATAAACGTAATTAACATAAGGAAGCCACCTGCAAAATATGGTAACTGATAATATTGAGCGTATAAGAACCCACTGATCACTGGCCCAATGGCCCTAGCGAGTGAACCCATACTCTGCAAGATACCCAACATACTTCCTTGGGCATT
>JAYYCN010000246.1:0-2550 GCA_036161795.1 Bacteroidota bacterium | reverse complement strand
TGGTGATTTAAAAGTCACCATTCAAAAATTTTATCGGATTAATGGTGGAACAACTCAGTTAAAAGGAGTTGTACCCGATGTGATCGTTCCAGATATTTATGATGGTGTAGATAGGGGAGAAAAAGAGATGGATTATCACTTAGCCTACGATGAGATTCCAGCCGCGAAGTATAAGGATTACAGCACCAAAGCGTATGATAAGGCGATTTCTAAAGGACGCGATTGGGTTTCTAAGCAGGAGTACTTTGAAATGGTGCAAAAGCGAGCTAAACAAATCGAAGAAGTACGGAAGGGTATGACCTATTCGTTGAGGCTTGAAGAATTTGAGCAACAACAGAAAGACTTAGAAGAAAAAGATAAATGGTTGCGAGATTATAAATACCAACGACAGTTTGATACAGTATTCGCAATGCCTATTGATCTAGAAATGGTAGCTTCTGACTCCATTAAACTTCAACAGAAATCTACTTGGATGAGAGGCTACGATAAAGACGCAACAGTAGATGTGGCTATCGAAATATTAGATTGTTGGGCTGACTAGTTTTACTCTTTCCAAAGACTTTCAAACAGGACTCCTGTAAGCACGAGAATTAGGATATCCAATGCACCTAATAAAAGCATATCGGTGTATACAGAGCTAACGAGTACGGGGTTTAAGGTTTTGGTTGAAGCTTTGATGCCCACCAATAAAATCGGGAGAACGATGGGTAAGCTAAGTACAGGTGCCAAATATCCAGCGTTTCCCGCTTTGGTGGCAACGGCTCCAACGAATGTAAATACGGCAGAAATTCCTCCAGTGACCAGTAGTATGATACCCAAATAAGAGTTGAAATGCTTTACCGGAAATCCCATAAACCAATTAAAAATGAATAAGTTAATGGCGGTTAATAGCAACATATTCGCCCAGCCATAAATGATTTTACTCCATAATAATTGGGAATTGGATGCAATTTGACTCCAAAAGATCCACCGACCCGAAGAAACCATAGTGAAGTTTTTTGATACTCCCTGTACAGTGCTCAATATCAACGAAATCCAAAAAATACTATTCCAAACACTTTCTAGAATTCTTGGCTGTGATAGCATGGTCAATAACCCAATGATCGCCAGCTGCAAAATAGCGGCTGCCAAAACAGTTGGCCGTTTTTTATCAATAAGCCATTCTAGTTGAACGAGTTGAAGTACCTTGGCAATGTGTTGCATCTTTGGTTACCTTCGCGCAGGTATATTAAAACGATTCAAACCATTGATGTTTTCCAAGATTCTAATTGCAAATCGAGGTGAGATTGCCTTAAGGGTGATGCGCACATGTCGAGAAATGGGTATTAAAACTGTGGCAGTGTATAGTAATCCAGATAAATTAGCGCGTCATACTCGTTATGCCGATGAGGCGTATTGGATAGGTGAAGGTCCAGGATCAGAAAGTTATTTGCTATCTGAGAAGATTATTGAAATTGCAAAGAAAACGGGTTCGGAAGCCATTCATCCGGGTTATGGTTTCTTATCAGAAAATGCAGCATTCGCTCGGCGTTTGAAAGAGGAGAACATCGTACTTATTGGTCCAACAGCTGAGGCAATGGAAATCATGGGAAGTAAGATTGCAAGTAAACAAGCGGTTGAGAAATACGGTGTCCCATTGGTTCCGGGTATAAATGAGGCTGTTGTGGAGCCAGAAGCGGCCTTGGAAGTAGCAAAGAAAATTGGCTTCCCTGTTCTTATCAAAGCTTCTGCCGGCGGTGGCGGTAAAGGAATGCGTGCTGTCTACGAGGAAAATACTTTTTTAGAGTCTCTGAAAACTGCTCAAAATGAAGCACGTAACTCATTTGGTGATGATCGGGTATTCATCGAGAAATATGTTGGAAACCCTAGGCATATTGAGTTCCAAATAATAGCGGATAACCATGGAAATACTTGTCATTTATTTGAAAGGGAATGTAGTATACAGCGAAGACATCAAAAATTAGTAGAGGAAGCCCCTAGTGCGGTGTTAGATGATACACTACGTGCACAAATGGGTGAGGCGGCAGTAAATGTTGCTAAGGCATGTGATTACTCAGGAGCAGGAACCGTTGAATTTCTTTTAGGGGATAACCAGGAATTCTATTTCCTTGAAATGAATACTCGGCTTCAAGTAGAACATCCGGTTACGGAGATGATAACAGGTTTAGATTTGGTGAAGTGCCAAATTGAGGTTGCTGCCAATATGCCCTTGACCTTTACACAAGAGGATTTAAAAATGCACGGTCATTCACTGGAATTGAGGGTTTGTGCAGAGGACCCTTACCAACAGTTTTTACCTAATATAGGAAAGGTAAAAACCTATCAAATTCCAACTGGCCCTGGAATCCGTATAGACGATTGCATGGAATCAAATATGGAGATTCCTATTTATTACGACAATATGCTGGCAAAGCTTATTGTTTGGGGTTCGAATAGAGAGGAGGCCATCTCAAGAATGAAGAGAGCCATATCTGAATATGTGGTGACGGGGATACCAACAACCTTACCATTTGGCGAGTTTGTGATGAATCATAAAGCTTTCATTGATGG
>JAYYCN010000245.1:0-3842 GCA_036161795.1 Bacteroidota bacterium | reverse complement strand
GATGACATAAAAAAATATCCTCACCCCATTTTTCCTTTGCCCACTCCATGATTGACAAGGCTGTTTTTTTACCTCGCTCGGGAATGGTGGGAACAAAAGGCGGCTTGTTTACAGCAATCCAGGTATCCGTTTCTTCGATGATCTGAATCGGTTGAGGCCGCATGTTATTTATTCATTAGGTTCAAACGGATTTTAGTTAATACCCGCTTGGTCTGAAGTGGAAAATCTCCATCCATCATCCATTTATAATAACTCGGTTCTTTCTCCAATACCCATTCAATGGGCTTTCCTCTGTGCTTACCAAAGTTGAATACGGCGACTTTATTATTATCATAAACAAATCTTCCGGCGAGGTCAACATTACGACTTTGACCCGATTGCTCGTGTAACCCCTTGACGTCTTTGGGGAGGTTGTCATAACGATCAAGTTGAGCTTTTAAAATGTTCCAAGTTGCGATGGTATCGGCCTCTGCAGAATGTGCATTTTCCAGATTTCTATCACAATAGAACTTATAAGCCGCCGATAAATTGCGGGGTTCCATGGTGTGGAAGATGCGTTGAACATCAATAAATTTACGGTTGTCTATTTCAAAGTCTATTTCCGCCCGGTAAAATTCTTCTACTAATAAAGGGAAGTCGAACTTGTTTGAATTAAAACCAGCAAAATCACAGAGTTCTAGGAAATGTTCAATTTCTTTTGCCAGTTGCTTGAAGGTGGGTTTATCCGCTACATCTTGGTCAAAAATTCCGTGAATGGCACTAGATTCCTTTGGTATGGGAATGGTTGGATTGACCCGATAGGTTCTAAGTTCTTCATCCCCATTAGGAAAGACCTTCAACATCGAGATTTCAATGATTCGATCTTTCTGGGTATTTATTCCCGTGGTTTCCAAATCAAAAACCACTAATGGCCTGGTTAATTGCACATTCATTCTTCTTTTTTAATTAGGTCAGGCCTCAATGCCTGTGTTCTTTGTAAGGCTTGTTCCATTCGCCATTCTTCGATTTTCTTATGATTTCCACTCAATAGTATTTCAGGAACTTTTTTCCCATTGAAATTTTCAGGCCGCGTGAATACAGGAGGGGCCAATAAGTCATCTTGAAAAGAATCGGATAGAGCGGATTCTTCATTTCCTATTACACCCGGGATTAACCGGACGATGGCGTCAACCATGGCGCATACAGCTATTTCACCACCCGTTAATACAAAATCACCTAGTGATAATTCCATGGTGACGTATTGTTCCCTGATTCGGTGGTCTATCCCTTTGTAATGACCGCAGAGAAACATCAGATTCCCTTTTAGTGATAATTGATTGGCACTACTCTGTGTGAAGGGTTTACCATCTGGACTGGTAAATATGATTTCATCGTATTCCCGTTCAGACAGTAGTTTTTCAATGATTTGGGCAAAAGGTTCTGGCTTTAGTACCATACCAGCGCCACCACCGAATGGATAATCGTCAATTTGCCGGTACTTACCCATTCCGTAATCGTGTAGGTTATGGAGGTGTAATTGGAATTTGCCTTTTTCTTGTGCGCGTGCAGGAATGCTATTCATCAGCGGACTCTTCAAGAGTTCGGGCACGGCACTAATGATATCAATCCTCAAATTCTGATTCATCCAAATTTAATAACCCAGCAGGCAGGTGTACCTTCAAAGTTCGTGTTTTTGGTTCGGACATTTCAATCCAAACCTTCACAAAGGGGATTAAATATTCGCGATTTTCGCTCGTAACGGTCCAGATGGTTTGTTGTGGGTACTCCTCAACGCCGGTGATTACGCCCTGAAATTCGCTATTGGTATCTACGAGCGTGTAATTCATAGGGAAGGTGTCCTCTTTTTCAGATGGGATGGACACCGTACCCGTTGAGACGGGAAGTCCAATAATTTCTTGAGCATCTTTATGGCTATTGATAAAAGCGAGTTTGAGGATATCTTGATTTCCGATAACCTCTTCTATTAGAAAGGGGACTCCTTTTTCGTGTATCAAAACGAATAGGTAATCCCCTTTTTTGAGGGAAGTATGATTTACCTCCCATTGAACATGTATATTTCCTTTATAGCCGTGGGTGTAAGTGATAAATCCTTCGGTTTCCACCTGCTGCGGCAAAAAATCCATGGTTTTATTCTGCAGCGTCTTCGCCAGGAGCCTCTTCGGCAGATGTCTCTTCAGCAGGAGCCTCTTCGGCAGGTGTCTCTTCCGCAGGAGCGTCTTCGGCAGGTGTCTCTTCCGCAGTCGTCTCTTCAGCAGGAGCCTCTTCGGCAGGAGCCTCTTCCGCAGTCGTCTCTTCAGCAGGTGTCTCTTCCGCAGGAGCCTCTTCGGCAGGTGTCTCTGCAGCAGGAGCCTCTTCGGCAGCAGCCTCTGCGGTCGCTTCTTCAGTAGTATTTTCTGCTTCTTCGCCTGCTTCTTCCGCTGGAGCGTTAGCTGCTTCTTCTGCTGCCAATCTCTCCGCTATTTTAGCTGCTCTTGCCTCTTTCTTTTCGGTTTCAGCCTTAAGAGCAGCGGCTTTCTTTTCATCCGCCGCTTTTGAAAGGGTATCCATTTTACTTTGAACTTTACCGTCTTTCTCAGCTAACCACTCGGCGAACTTTTTATCCGCATCTTCTTGTGAGATAGAACCTTTGTTCACTCCCACTTGTAAGTGTTTCTTGTACTTTGCTCCTTTGTAAGAAAGGATAGCACCGGCAGTGTCAGTCACTTCCGCACCCTTAAGTAACCATTCGGTTGCTTTGTTAATGTCTAGGTCGATGGTTGCTGGATCGGTCGTTGGGTTGTAAGTTCCAATTTTTTCAATGAAACGGCCATCCCTCGGAGCACGCGTATCCGCCACCACAATGTGATAGAAAGGTCTTTTCTTTCTACCATGTCTCTGTAATCTAATTTTTGTAGCCATAATTTACTTTTCTTACCTCTGTTGAGGCCCGTCTCTCCAAAACGGGATGCAAATATACGGTAAAAAACAACTTTTTATACTATCCGCATCTTAGCAAATTTTAGCACCAAGGTTTTATTTCCAATATTATCAAACGAGACTTTTGCTTTGCGACTATCGCCTTGGCCTTCCATATCCGTGACCGTGCCGATTCCAAATCGTTGATGTTCCACGCGATCACCTGTTTTTAACGCACTAATATCACCAGGTGTGAAGTTTGGATTTACCGGCGGGGGAGGTGGAACGGGTTTAGAGGTGGTGTAAATTCTTCTTTTGGGAAGGGGTTCGCGTGAACTAATGCTTCTTTCGCCCCTCGGTTGACGCTCCATGATGCCCGGTTGCTTCATGCTTGCCAAGTCCATATTTAGATAAGCATCATCTATTTCACTTATAAAGCGAGATGGCTCACAATGTAGTAGGTTTCCATGTCTGAACCTGCTGGTTGCGAAGCTTAAATAGAGCTTCTGTTCTGCTCGGGTTATCGCTACATAAAACAATCGACGCTCTTCCTCTAATTCTTGACGATTCATCAGAGCCATTTGCGATGGGAAAAGATTCTCTTCTAAGCCTACAATGTGTACCACCGGAAACTCCAGCCCTTTAGATGCGTGTATGGTCATTAATGAAACACAGTCACGGTCGGCATTTTTATCCCGATCATCGTCGGTGTATAAGGCCACGTTTTCTAAGAACATAGGAAGTGTTTTTTCTGATTCACTTTCATCGTCTTCGGTGAATTCCTGAACGCTGTTTAGGAATTCCGTAATGTTTTCATACCTTGAAATTCCTTCTACCGATTTATCATCGTAAAGCGTTTTGAGCATCCCCGTGCGTTTCGCGACATCCACAGCCACTTCATAAGCATTTTGCGCTTCATCAGGTTGTTTAAAGCTATCCATCATTAT
>JAYYCN010000244.1:0-4503 GCA_036161795.1 Bacteroidota bacterium | reverse complement strand
TGAATGCATTCGACATGAATTCCAAGTACGCCGTTCTGATCTGCTTTGACTTATCATCGTCTTTTAAATAATAGTCACGATCCGGAAGACCCTTTGACGCACCAAAGGTATACAGGGTATTTTGCTTGCTATTTTTCACATCCGTCCCAACATAGAATCCTAGGAATACAGACTCACTCAGACTCACTTTGTTCACCATATAATCACATAGCTCAGATCTTGAATTAATACGATTGATATCTTCTAAGTACGAATCAAGTGGGGCTGCCCCTTGTGCATTACGGGCTTTTGTATTCATTACCGAACCGAACATGGTTACGGCTTTTCCTGCGTCTGTATTTGGATCAATTAAATTCGATTTACTCGCATCTTCTAAGACCTTTAGCGCCATGCTATCCGCCTTTTTACCTAATTCATCAAAACTCCCCCAACGCCCTCTATCGGATGGGATTTTCGCCGTTTCCATCCATTTACCGTTTACGTATTGATAAAAGTCATCACCCGCATTTATGGTTGTATCCATAAAACTCAAATTCAAAGCTTGAAACCCTTTATTAAATGAAAATGCCGTTAACAAAATTGCAGAAAGCAGTGCACCTGCATATCTTGGAAAATAATTCATTGTTACTATTTCTTTAAAACAGAAACAAATTTATCAATTAAAGGGGTAAATTCCGATTTATGAAATCCCTAGATGACAGAATACTTCGTCTCCACGCAATTATCTGAGGCGATACAGCATAGAAACTCCGAGACCGCCGAACCAGTTGCCTTGAATCTTGCTGTTTTGATCAACAAACGATTGGTACATAACAGATGGTTCTATGACTACATTTAAACCTTTATTGACTTGTATCATAGGCCCAACCGATGCTTTACCATCCATACTCCACATTCTAGAATTCTGTAGTGTCGTGTAACTTGTGGCATCAAAATAGGTACCTTCTGTCACACTTGTCATCCCTGGGGCCAATTGCACACCGTAACGCAGATTAAATTTGGATATCCTTGCAAAACCACGGTATGATAAAGGAATTGAAACCTTATCAATACTGTAATTCACACGACCAGTGGTGGTTGAATTCATGATTTTATACGTACCATCAGGCTGTAAGATTTTTTCTTTGGTATGTTCTCTCCATTCACCGTTCCCAACCCATTGGGTGTAATGAAAACCCATTCCCCACATTGCAGAAGATGAGTGAGGCGATGTCAAGAAAGACGCCTGGTACTGGGCCATATAATTCGTCCCCAATACGCTCAATGGCTCTTCTACATTGAACTGAACCCGATTATTACTTCCTGTAATCGCGGATAACTCAATATACCAAGGCTTTTTTCTCAAATGAGGTTCAAATGGCCCCATGTTGAAATCCCAATCCAAATAATCCGATGGTCGAATTTTTAAGGGATCACCCGGTTTGGTTGGTTCTAAATAACGCTTTCCGTACAATTGCGGTTCCTCTCCCAAAATACTGGTAATCAAACCTTGGGAGAACTTTGAACGCTCAGAATCTTGCCTAGTTATTCCAGTATTTGATACGTTTACATCAGTACTACCCTTACCTCGAAGCTTATTAAATATATCGAAGAGCTGGGCACCAAGGGTTTTGTTTTTTGGTTTCTTGGGTTTGTTTTCGACAATGGATGGTGTTTGATTATCAGGGGTTCGATTGATTAAATCCTCCTCTGCAGCATCTAGAATTCTACTATCTGCCATGCTCCGGTCATAGGCCTCAGATTGAACCATCGTACTTGGGCTAAGCGTGTTTTTTTGATTAACAGATGCAGTCGTGTATTCGGTTGAAGACCACGGTTTTAAACAAACTCCTCCTACAATCAGCAACAAAGCAGCAGAGGTTAACCACCAGATTAAGCGTTTTTTACGCTTTTCCCTTTTGCGCATCACTTCATCAAAGCTCGCTGATGCCGATGGACTTATTTCCTGCCTTTTAAGAGTTTGTACGATATGCTCTAAAGGATCCTTACTCATTACTTATCTAAACCCAATTTTATAACCCGTTCTTGTAAAACCTTTCGCGCTTTTGCCAGTTGCGACCGGCTTGTGCCTTCATCGATTTCCAAAAGTTGTGAAATCTCTTTGTGTGAGTATCCTTCAACTGCGAATAAGTTGAATACCGTTTTGTATCCGGTGGGCAGTTGATGGACCAACTCCATGATTTGATTCGCTTGAAGCTGATTGTACTGAGAATCGAGATAACCCAATTCAAATTCTGACTCTGAAAGCTCATTAAAGATATTTTTACGAGCCCTTAATTTGTTAATGGATACATTTACACAAATCCGTCTCATCCAGGTTTCCAGTGCACTTTGGAATCGGAACTTTTTCATGTTATCGTATATTTTTACGTATGCTTCCATTAGGGCGTCTTCAGCTTCTTCTTGATTTTGAGTATAGCGCATACAAAGGGCAAGTAGTTTGGAGGAGTAATGATCCCAGAGGTATTTCTGGGCCATCCGGTCTTCCCGAATACATCCTTCCACCAATTCTTTGTCCGTCATCTATGTTATACATATCGCTGCATTTATGGTTCTGTAATATTACAGACACAGGATGAACCACATTCGTGGTATTCCATGCAGATTTTTTCGCAAAAAAGTTAAAAAGAGTCAAAAATGAAAATTGCGGATCAATCCGACCCGCAATTTTGCATCTATTTTTCAATTTATTTTAGTGCTGAACGCCACCTTCTCCATGTACGTGTCCATGATCTAACTCTTCCTGGCTAGCATCTCTGATAGCTATTACGGAACCTTTGAAATTTAGTGCTTCACCCGCAAGTGGATGATTAAAATCCATTTTTACTGTTTCATCACCAATTTCCATAACCATACCATCCATTGGATTACCTTCTTGATCTTGCATAGGTAAAGATGCTCCAACTTGAAGAATATCTTTTGGTACATCTGGACCTTCGAAGATGTTTTTTGGAATATCTACAATGAAATTCGGATTGGTTTCTCCATAACCTTCTTCGGATGTCAAAGAGAAAGAGAATTTATCTCCTACGCTTAGTCCGTTAATTCTTTCATCAAAGGCTGGTAATGTTTGACCAATTCCGTGAATAAACACCAATGGCTCATTCGCTGATGCCTCATCGGCTAAATTGCCGTTACTTAAAGTAAGCTCATAAGCAAGGCTCACAACTTTTTGAGGGGCGATTGTTTTGTTTTCCATCATTACCACAAAGTTGGGCATTATTAATTGAAGGCCAATAGAATAGTTCACCTTTAACTAGAATTGTTAATAAATACAGTTCATGGCGTTTAAAATTCAGTAAGTCATCATGATTTTAATTGGTGTAATTTCAGTAGTTTCGGCTTGAATGGAAAGCAAACAGGCTCAATTACGGATTAATCAGTTAACCAAAGACTTAAACCACCATAATTACTTATATTACGTTAAGGCGGAACCTCAAATATCCGATAAGGAGTTTGATGTAATATTGGATGAGTTAAAATCTTTAGAAGATCGCTTTCCTGAGCACAAACTACCTGATTCCCCCACAGAACATGTAGGAAGCGATCTCACGGATGATTTTCCAAACGTAAAGCACGAAAGACCAATGCTGTCTTTGGGTAATACGTATAACCAAGAAGAGCTCCGCGACTTTGACCAACGTGTATGTAAATCACTGGGATTAGAATCTGTAGATTATGTATGCGAATTGAAAATTGATGGTTTAGCTATTTCCATTAAATATGAGAACGGATCACTTTCTAGAGCGGTTACCAGAGGTGATGGAATCCAAGGCGACTTAGTTACCAATAATGTCAAAACCATTCGCAGTTTACCTTTGTCGCTAACGGGAGATTATCCCAAGGAATTCGAAATACGTGGCGAGATATTCATGCATCGAAAAGGGTTTGATCGATTGAATGAGCAACGTGCAAATGCCGAATTACCCTTATACGCGAATCCGCGTAACGTAGCATCAGGTTCATTGAAAATCAAAGACCCTAAGGAAGTTCAAAAACGCCCGTTGGATGTTTTATTGTATCAGTTTTATGGAGACGACAACCTCTTCTCTAATCATTGGGAATCCCTCGAATCTGCTAGGTCTTGGGGGTTACCAGTTCCTAATACCTCAACATTGTGTAATGGAATTGACGAGGTATTTGCGTACTTGTCAGAGTGGGAAGAGAAAAGAAAAACACTTGGATATGACACTGACGGTGTGGTGATTAAGGTGAATTCCAAGGCTTACCAATCGGAACTTGGTTTTACCGCAAAAGTTCCCCGTTGGGCCATCGCCTACAAATTCGCCACTGAGGCGGCTAAAACAAAGCTATTGGGGATAACCTATCAGGTCGGAATAACCGGTGCCAACACCCCCGTTGCGGAATTAGAGCCATTTTAATTGCTTGGAACCACAGTGAAACGTGCAAGCTTGCACAACTCCAATGAAATGAAACGTCTTGACATTCGGGTAGGTGATATGGTTAACGTGGAGAAAGGTGGTGAAATCATTCCTAAAATTA
>JAYYCN010000243.1:0-12413 GCA_036161795.1 Bacteroidota bacterium | reverse complement strand
GCTGATGAGGTATTCACCGTTGAACAGTTTGCCGCAAAGGTTGCTGCTAATAAAAGACCAATCGAAGGAAGTGTGAAAGATAACATGCAACGCTTATACGAGAACTGGGTGAGAGAAGCATGTGTTGCTTACCAAAACGAGCACTTAGAAGAGAAATCACCCGAATTTAAAGCTATCTATCAAGAGTATCGCGAGGGTATCTTAATGTTCAATCGAATGCAGGAGATGGTTTGGGAAAAGGCCAATAAAGATACCATTGGTTTACAAGCGTATTTCGATGATCATATCAGTGAATACCAATGGAAAGATAGATTCAACGTAACGTTCTACTTCTGTGTAAATAAAAGCATGATGAAGAAAGTGGCAAAACAGGTTAAAAAAGGAGAGAATGATGAGTCCATCAGAAAAATAAATACTGAAAAAAGTCAGTTGGACTTCAGCTATAAAAAGGGTAAATATCAGTTGAGTGATTCCTTCCTTTTTCCAAACCCTCAACCACTTAAGACGTTATTTGAAGAGGCTTCATACCGCAAGAAAGAGAATAAAGTTTACAAGCTTGGTTTAATGGGAGAAGATTGGGTTGTGGCTAAGGTGAATGCATTTTTACCAGCCGGACCAAAAACGCTTTCTGAAACCCGCGGTCCTGTCGCGTCAAAATATCAAGAGGTTCTCGAGAAGAAATGGTTATCCGATTTAGAATCACGTTATCAGGTCGAAGTAAACAATGCGGTCCTAGAGGCCTTTAAAGAAAAAATGAATGTCAAGTAAAAGGTTCAACGTATTCATATTAACCTTTTTCTTTTTGGGGCTATCGTCTCCTAAAGGATTATATGCTCAGCAAGGGCCTGCATTACCACCCAATTATGCAGATGGTATTCTTGCAGTGGTGGGCGAAAAAATTATACTATACAGTGATTTTGAAACTGAAAAAGTACAGCTAGCACGAGGTCAAAAATTGTTAGATAGTCAGGAGATGTATTGTTTTCTTCTGGATCAATTAATCGTTCGAAAGTTAATGCTAAGCCAGGCCGAGATAGATTCTATACCGGTTGGTGATGATCGTATTGAAGCAGAAATAGACAATCGAATTCGAAATTTCCAGCGTCAAGCAGGAAGTTTAGAGGAATTGGAACGTTACTTGGGTAAGTCCATACGTGAGTTTAAAGATGAAATCCGTCCGAAAATGCGTGAACAACTTTTGGCGCAGGAAATGCAAAATCAAATTACTGGTAATGTTAGGGTAAGTCCGGCTGAGGTAAAAAATTATTATAAACGTATTCCAGAGGATAGTCTACCTGTAATACCTACCGAGGTAGAAGTAGCTCAATTACTTATTGAATTACCCATCTCTCAAGAGTCCATTGATTTCGCTAAAGGGCAGTTAGTTGAACTTAGAAATAGAATACTTCGAGGAGAAAGTTTTGAACGTTTGGCCAAAGTATATTCTATGGATCCCGGTTCCAAAAACACAGGCGGAATGTTACCAGAATTTGGACGGGGAGAGATGGTGGGTGCTTTTGAAAGAATTGCTTTCAAACTCAAGGAAGACAGCATTTCAAAGGTTTTTAAAACGGAGTATGGATATCATATCATGCAGCTCTTGGAGCGAAAAGGTGAACGGATCAAAGCCCGTCATATTTTGATTCGTCCAGAAAACACTTCCGATGATTACATGAAAGCTTCTCAACAAGCGGATTCCATTTATCAGCAACTTTCAGATGGAAGTTTGGAATGGTGTGATGCAGTGAAGCGTTATACCAATGAGGATCTTGGGAATAAGGGTTATTGCGGATTTATTTCAGATCCAGCAACTGGCCTACAAAAGAAAATATTTGAATCTATCCCATCAGATATCAAACAAATCGTTGATAAAATGAAGGAGGGAGATTACTATAAACCAGAGATTACGGCGACTCAAGATGGTCGTAGCATGTATCGTATTTTATATTTAAAAAAGTTCGTTTCCCCTCATACGGCTAACTTGATTCAAGATTACAGCAGAATCCAAATGGAGGCTGAAACCGAGAAAAAGCAAAAAGCGATTGAAAAGTGGGTGAAGAAATACAAGAAGAAGGCTTATATCAGAGTGAATCCAAGAGACTTGGAGTGTGACATTCTAAAGAAATGGAATAATGACTAAGCAAGATTTGGTGCAACAAGCGGAATCCTTTTCGGTTCGTATTGAAGAATTACGTGCAGAAATATCCAAGGTCATCGTGGGCCAAGAAGAGGTGATAAACGTGCTGTTGAACGGATTGTTTTCTCACGGGCATGTATTAATGATTGGTGTTCCAGGTTTAGCTAAAACACTTTTAGTTAAAACTCTAGCGGAGGCACTGGATCTTAATTTTAACCGTGTTCAGTTTACACCAGATTTAATGCCGAGTGACATCATCGGTTCCGAGATTTTAGGAGAGGATCGTTCTTTTCAGTTTGTAAAGGGTCCATTATTCACCAATTTATTGCTTGCGGATGAAATCAACCGAACACCTCCTAAGACACAAAGTGCTTTGTTGGAGGCGATGCAGGAACGTCAAGTTACCGCTGCTGGAAAAAATTATAGTTTAACAGATCCATTTTTTGTTTTAGCCACACAGAACCCTATTGAACAGGAAGGCACTTATCCATTACCTGAGGCACAACTTGATCGCTTTATGTATCAAGTGAATTTGGATTATCCTAATTTTAAAGAAGAGGTACAAATATTAAAGCAAACCACTACTGGTTTTAATCCGTCAGTTTCTGCTATGATGAAAGCAGAAGAAGTTTCTACGTTTCAGAATGTGGTAAGAGAAGTTCCGGTGCCGGATAGCGTGTTCGAATACGTTGTGGGCTTGGTAAATAAATCTAGACCAGCCTCTGAAAATAAAGAAGCCCAGACTTACATCGCTTATGGAGCGGGCCCGAGAGCAGGTCAAAACCTTATATTGGGAGCTAAATGTCATGCCCTAATGAATGGTAAATTCTCCGTTGATAAAGAAGATGTTCAGGCAGTAGCTAAGTGGGTGCTTTCCCATCGTGTAGTATTGAACTTTAAGGCAGAGGCTGAAGGCGTTAAAATTCAAGAAATTATCCAAAATTGGATATAAAAAAGGCGGTATCGCGCCGCTACAACCTGCTACCCTTGCTACCTTCCGGCCCTGGGGGAGTTCACAGGGAGCTGGCCGTACCGCCGATGCAAAAGTAAGATGAAATAGACACTCCTACAAGGGAATCCCCGCTTTTAACCTTTATATTTGTTACATGCGTCTGAAGTCGGATATCCTCGTAAAGCAATATGGATCTAAACGCGTTGTCAACGAGGTATCGGTAGAGGTAAATACCGGCGAGATAGTTGGACTTCTTGGGCCCAATGGCGCAGGTAAAACTACTACATTTTATATGTTTGTGGGTTTGGTTCAGCCCGATCAAGGAGATATTTTTCTCGAAGATAAAAATATTACCACATTGCCTATGTACAAAAGGGCTCGAAAGGGTATTGGATATCTACCTCAGGAGGCTTCTGTGTTCAGAGATTTATCTGTTGAAGATAACATCCAAGCTATTTTAGAAATGACGAACCTCTCAAAATCTGAACAAATAGAAAAACGTGAAACATTGATTGAAGAGTTTGGACTTGGGAGGGTTAGAAAAAATCTTGGAAAGGTATTAAGCGGTGGGGAACGTAGAAGAACCGAAATAGCTCGTGCTTTAGCGACAGACCCCAATTTTATATTATTAGATGAGCCGTTTGCCGGCGTAGATCCCATCGCGGTAGAGGATATTCAAGCCATTGTTTATAAACTCAAAGAAAAAGGAATTGGTATCCTAATTACCGATCACAATGTCCAAGAAACATTGAGCATCACAGACCGAGCCTATTTGCTCTTTGAAGGTAAACTTTTGAAGCAAGGTACGGCTGAGGAATTGGCCGAAGATGAAATGGTCAGAAAGGTATATTTAGGTCAAAACTTTGAGCTAAGGCGTAAGAAATTAAAGTTTCAAGGATAATACATCATGCGCATTATTCGTAGTGACTCACATGATGTGTATTTTAATTTAGCAACAGAACAGTACCTGTTACACGAGCAATCAGAAGATATTTTGATGTTATGGCAAAGTGAGTCTGCAGTGGTTTGTGGAAAGCATCAAAATGCATGTGCCGAGGCGAATTATGCTTTCTGTAAAGAAAACAACATTCACATAGCCCGCAGATTATCAGGTGGAGGTACGGTCTTTCATGATCTTGGCAATGTGAATTTCACTTTTGTAAAGGCCCTGAGCGAGGGTATGGAAAGGGCGGTTGACTACAAGCGGTACCTTGAACCCATCAGGGAAGTATTATATAATTTAGGCATTCATACCAACTATAGTCAGCGAGATGATTTGCTCATAAATGATCTAAAAATAAGTGGTAATGCACAGCATATCTATCAAAAAGGACTTAAAGGCCTTCACCACGGTACCCTTTTATATGACTCGGATTTGGGCTCATTAAATAGGGCTATTCATTCAGAAGGAGCTTACAAAGGAAAATCCGTTCCAAGTAATCGGAGTGATGTTACCAATATTCGTGAATGGACTGATTTGGGAGCTACTTCGGTGTTTATAGAGAAATTATGCCATCAGTTGGAATCCTTTTACGATGTTACTTCTACACCGCTATCAGATACAGAGAAATCTAGATGTCAACAAATATCAGACGAGAAGTTTAGTCAGGAATCTTGGATATTGGGTTACAGTCCACGTTATATTCATGAACGAAGTTTTTTAAAAGATGGGGAAAGGTTTTATTTGAGCATGATGATTCATCAGGATGAAATCAAGGATTGTGTCATTACTGATGATGAAAAACAGGTTGTATATCTCGAGGAAAGTAAGCAATTGATAGGTCGAGCATTGAGATTGATAACCCTCAAGCAGATTTTTACAGAGTTTTCTGAGAAGGAATTATTAAACTTTTTTTAATTCGTATTCTCATGATGAAAAAAAAGGAAAGAGTTGAATTTATGGCAAATATCTTGGAGAGGTTATACCCAGAAACACCCATTCCTTTAGACCATACTGATGCATACACATTACTGATTGCGGTATTATTGAGTGCGCAATGCACAGATGCCCGTGTAAATCAGATAACGCCATTACTTTTTGAACGAGCAAGTACACCTCAATCGATGCTCAAATTGACGGTGGCTGAAATAAGAGAAATCATTAAACCATGTGGCTTAAGTCCATTTAAAAGCAAGGCTATATATGGGCTTAGTGAAATAATCATGGAAAAGCATAATGGCGAAGTGCCTGCTACTTTTGAAGAATTAGAGGACTTGCCTGGTGTGGGTCATAAAACAGCCAGTGTGGTCATGAGTCAAGCTTTTGGTGTGCCTGCATTTCCTGTGGATACCCATATACATAGATTGGCAAAACGCTGGAAATTGAGCAATGGTAAAAGTGTGGATCAAACCGAAAAAGACCTTAAACGCCTTTTCCCGAAAGAATCTTGGAATAAATTACACTTACAAATCATCTTTTATGGTCGTGAGCATTGTCCTGCACGTGGACATAAAGAGGAAGAGTGCTTGATTTGTAGCACTGTTTTGGGTTTAAAATCCTAAAAATCTGGGGTAATTAAACGACGCCTGCTGGGGATTTTTTTAGTGAATGCTCCCCAACTAAAACCTAGGTTTACAAAAGGGGCATCTTTGATGTAACCGTAGCTAAAATCAATTTGATTGTTATCGGAAAATTTCGAAGCAAATCCAACATCAAACCCTGGTTGCCATGTAGTAATTCTATTGGCTCCTGTCCCTTGCGCATTTTGAGAAATAAATACTTCGCCAAATACGAATGTACTCTTGTTGATATTATGAGACCCAACAATGGTAGTAAGCCAAATTTGTTCTCTTTGATTGGTGACCCGATTGGTTGAAAAGCGAACTCCCGAATTGAAAATAAACGCGCTTCTTTCAGAGCCTGTGGTAGCAGAAACTTTGTGCGCACTGAAAAGTTTGCCATTAGAAAATTTAGAGTTTCCCGTGGGTAATCCTAAGTGTGAAATCCATGCCACGTTCTTAAGTAATTGGATTTTCGTGCCAAGTTCAACATCAGCTAAACCAAATGGAGAAGGTGAATTTTCTGGATCACGAAGTATGGCTGTGGCCATACGCAGCTCAAAACCTTTTATTACACCTATACGAAATAAGGAATAGGGAAGAGTTCCCGTATAGTTGACTTTCTTAGGGGTGTTTTCTACCGCGTTTATCTGGAAGCCATTTTCATGCTGAAAGGACCCAGGTTTAAGGGTATACGAATTATCAGATTGTGAAGGACGATCTGTATTCAGCTGAGCAAGTAATGGTTGATAAAAACATTGAGCCAATATTATGAGGATAATGGATTGTTTTAATGCTTTCTTCATGTTGCTATGTTTGTAGCGTTTTTCAAATATAAAGGCTGTCCGTTTGGACAGCCTTTGTACTTCAATCAATTAAAAAATTATGCAAAACTTTCGGAGCGTTTTTTGCTTCTTTTTTCACCCGAACGGCGTTCGTTCCTGCGCCTGTTATTTCTGTTGCGATTTGAAGTTTTACCTCCTTTTTTCTTCGAGCCTTCGCGTTTGTTATTGGATGCCAATTCAATACGGAAATCATGTTCCATTTCTATCATGCAATCTTTACCATGGAGTTTATGAAGGGCCTTGAGGTGTTTGTACTCCCCGTCGCTACAAAAAGAGATGGCTAAACCTGTACGACCTGCTCTTCCTGTTCTTCCAATACGATGGGTATGTGTTTCAGGATCTTCAGCCATATCAAAATTAACCACATAGTTTAAGGCAGGTATATCCATTCCACGAGCAGCAACATCGGTTGCTACTAGAACACGGTCTCTACCTCTTTTGAAAGATTCAAGATTGTTGGTACGTTCACGTTGGGTTTTATTTCCGTGTATGGCACATGCTGTATGACCTGCTGCTCTAATAGCCTTTACCAATTTATCCGCACCGTATTTGGTACGCGTGAAAACGATGGCTGAATCAATCTCTTCATCTTCAAGAATCTCTGCTAATAATTCAGTTTTATTCTTTTGTGAAACGGCCATCAACCATTGTTCAATTTTTGGTTTGTGTTCTTCGCTTGGAATAATATCGATTCTTTCTGGCTCGTTGAGTAGCTCTTCGGATAAGGTCCGAATTTCTTGAGAGGCAGTAGCAGAGAAAAGAAGGGTTTGTTTCTGTGTATCAGAAATATGCTCACCAATCTTTCGGATATCGCTAATGAAACCCATATCTAACATGCGGTCACATTCATCTAAAACAAAGTGTTTTACGCCATCTAAGTGAACATGTCCTTGCTGCATGAGGTCTAATAACCTTCCCGGTGTGGCAATGATTACCTGACAACCTCTGCGTAGACTCTCTACTTGACGGTGTTGTGATACTCCACCGTAGATGAGGGTAAATCTTAATTTAGAATTGGACGCATACTTTTTGAAGTTATCTGAAATTTGATGTGCTAACTCTCTTGTGGGAGCAAGTATCAAGGTAGAAACTTTTTTCTGAGGCTTATCGGACATATGTTGGATAAGCGGGATAGCGAAAGCCGCAGTTTTACCGGTACCGGTAGGTGCGGTTGCAAATAAATCTTTTCCTCCCAAGATGGTAGGAATGGACGCCTCTTGAATAGGCGTAGGACTGCTGTAACCCTGCTCTTCGACAGTGGCCAGCAACTGGGGGTTCAACCCCAACTGATCAAATTTTTTCATTAAATATTTTTAAGGGCAACACCGTTAAGCAGAAAATCCAAGGCGTTGAAACTGACCACGCAGTTTGAACTAAAATACTCCCCACTCGCAAACTATTGCGGCGCAAAGATAAGTGAATTTATTGGTGTTCCCGTTAATTCGCCAATTTAATAGCCTATATCGCGCCTTTTGATAGAGGCTTCAGTCGAAAAAGAGTTATTTTCGAAGAAGATGGCAAAGCAGGATTTAGAATTCAATAAAAACGAGGATGTTAACAAGCAACTTTGGGATGCGGTACAGGTTAAATTAACCAAAATTGAATTAGGTGGAGGGGGAAAATCCGCACAAAAGCAAAAAGCCAAAGGAAAGTTGTTGGCGAGAGAGAGAGTAGATTATTTGAGAGATTCAGAATCCAATTGGATCGAAATTGGTGCATTTGCGGGATATGAACAATACGAGGATTACGGAGGGTGTCCTGCGGGTGGCGTTGTGGCGGGAATTGGATATGTATCAGGAAGGCAGTGTGTCATTGTAGCCAATGATGCCACGGTTAAAGCAGGAGCATGGTTTCCAATTACAGGTAAAAAGAACTTACGGGCTCAAGAAATTGCCATGGAGAACCATTTACCCATTATTTACTTGGTAGATAGTGCTGGTGTTTTTTTACCAATGCAAGATGAAATCTTCGCAGATAAAGAACACTTCGGACGCATGTTCCGTAACAATGCTAAGATGAGTGCTATGGGTGTTACACAAATAGCGGCGGTGATGGGTTCATGCGTAGCAGGTGGTGCTTATTTGCCTATCATGAGCGATGAAGCATTAATTGTTGAAGGAAATGGCAGTATTTTCCTAGCGGGTAGTTATTTAGTGAAAGCGGCGATAGGAGAGTCTGTAGACAATGAAACGCTTGGTGGCGCTACAACACAAACAGAGATTTCCGGTGTGATTGATGATAAGTTCCCGGATGATGAATCTTGCTTAGACCGGGTGAAATATATCATGGATAAAATAGGTGCAGCTGACAAAGCTGGCTTTAATCGATCCGAACCCCAAAAGCCAAAAAAAGAAGAAAAAGAGCTGTTTGGTTTATTACCTGCCGATAGAGCAAAGCCCTATAAAACAATAGAAGTCATTGAGCGTCTCGTGGATGATAGCGAGTTTGAGCAATATAAAAAAGATTATGGAAAAACCATTATTTGTGGTTACGCTCGAATTGATGGTTGGGCTGTGGGTATTGTAGCGAATAACCGTGAGATTGTGAAAAATGCCAAAGGGGAAATGCAGTTTGGAGGAGTCATATACTCAGACAGTGCAGATAAGGCGGCTCGTTTTATCATGAATTGCTATCAGAAAAAAATCCCATTGGTATTTTTACAGGACGTTACAGGTTTCATGGTAGGCAGCAGCAGTGAGCACGGCGGAATCATTAAGGACGGAGCAAAAATGGTGATGGCCATGAGCAATAGCACGGTACCAAAATTCACTGTTATTATGGGTAATAGCTATGGGGCTGGCAATTATGCGATGTGTGGTAAAGCCTATGATCCGCGTTTGATTGTAGCTTGGCCTTCCGCTAAAATAGCTGTTATGGGCGGTGATCAAGCAGCAAATACGCTGCTACAAATAGAAAAATCTAGACTAAAAGGTAAAGGAGAAGAAATTACGGATGAGGCAGAAAAAAAGTTATTAGGTAAAATCAAAGGGCGCTACGATAACGGTACAAAACCCGAATTTGCCGCTTCGCGTTTATGGGTAGATGCTATCATCAACCCACTAGAAACTCGCAAGTGGATTTCTATGGGCATCGAAGGAGCAAATCATGCATCCATTGAACCATTCCATCCGGGTGTGCTTCAAACCTAATTAACCTCTGACATTGCGCTCGTATAGTGCAATCCAATCATCGGGAGTTTGTTTTTGGAATAGTTCTTTGAGTAAGTCGTGAGGAATGTCATTCATCTTTTTAAAACGAATGCAACTTTTGCCCATATCTAATTTGTATTTGCAATGTTTAGGATATTCGTTCACAAACCAATCGTGTAGCTCTGGATTTGCATAGAGACCCATGTGATACAATGCGATAAAGTTTTTTTGTGATGCAATACTAATAAAGGGCAACGGTTGTTTTGGGTCACAATGGTATCCATCCGGGTACTTTGAATGCGGCACAACAAATGAGGGCATGGAATATTGCTTTTGATATTCAAACCCAGATGGTAGATTATCTGAAATCAATTCAAAAATGCGTGTCATTGGTTCCTTTCGGTCTTCAGGAATTTGAGCAATAAAGTCTTCGAATTGTTCAAAACGATAAATCATGTAACAATATTACGATTTCTAAATAGAGGTTACGGAGTTTTCATTTTTACCGTATCCATCACTTTGTAAATAACATCCTCTCCATGCACTCCACTCAATGAATATTGACTATCAAAAACAAAGAAAGGTACTCCTCTTGAATCAGCTTGTTGGGCTTGGTATTGATCGAGGGTGATTTCATTGGCTAATTCTGGATGGTTGCAAGGGTCATCTCCCTAAGGTAAAGTCCAAGTAGCAAAAGGGACAGGCTACATCTGACCACACTTTTATTTTCACGACGTAAAAGTACAATTAGTCACGGCGGAATTCCTTTTCTAACGTTTGAGCGTACTTTTGCAGCAATGAATTTTCTCTCAATAGATCAGGTATCAAAGACTTGGCATGACAACCCTGTTTTAAAAAATGTTACGATGGGGATACAGAAAGGAGAAAAAGTGGCTTTGGTTGCCGCCAATGGACAAGGTAAAACGACCCTTCTAAATATAGCTACAGGAAAAGAAAGTCCCGATTCGGGGAAGGCTATCCTTCGGAAGGATATGAATTGGTCTTACTTATCTCAGAATAACGATGTCGATCCTGAGTTAACGGTAATTGAGAATATTCTTTTTGACGATTTAGAGATCAATCATGTAATCCGCCGTTACAATGAAGTGTTATCTCTATGTGAGGTAGAACCTCAAAATCCGGAGTATATCAAACGCCTAGATGCCGTGTCGGAAGAGATGAATACATTGGAGGCCTGGGATCATGAGTCAAAGGTCAAACAAGTGTTAACCAAATTAAAACTAGACCGATTTAATCAAAAAGCATCTACGCTATCGGGCGGGCAGAAAAAAAGAATTGCACTCGCCAAAGTGATATTGTCAAATGCTCATTTTCTTATTTTGGATGAACCCACAAATCACCTTGATCTCGATATGATTGAGTGGTTAGAGCAATTTTTAACCCAAAGAGATTTGACCTTGTTGTTGGTAACCCATGATCGGTATTTTCTCGATCGGGTTTGCAATAGAATCATTGAATTGGATCGTGGAGATTTATTTCATTACGAGGGTAATTTCTCTTATTACATTGAGAAGAAAGCAGAGAGGGAAGCCCAGCGTGAGCGTGAAATAGAAAAGGATAAAAATCTATACCGAAGAGAGCTGGAGTGGGTGAGGAGAATGCCCAAAGCAAGAGGAACCAAAAGTAAGAGTAGGATTGAATCTTTTGAGGTTTTAGAGAGACGGTTAAAAGCTCAAAGACAAAAAACAGAGGTTAAAATTGATGTTCGAACGGAATACATAGGTACCAAAGTGATTGAGCTACATCGCATTTCAAAGAATTACGGTGACCTCAAGATATTGGAGAGCTTCACTTATCATTTCAAAAGAGGTGAAAAAGTGGGAATTATCGGGCCGAATGGGGCGGGAAAAACTACCCTACTGAATCTGATCGCTGGATTGGAAGAAGCAGATTCAGGCAAAGTTGTATTAGGTGAAACGGTGAATTTGGGATATTACAAACAGGAAACTTTTCAGGTTGAGGGGTCAAAGAAGGTGGTTGATGTTGTGACTGATATTGCTGACTGGATTCCATTATCCAATGGTCATAAACTCACCGCCTCGCAGATGTTGTTACAATTTGGATTTAGCCATGATAAACAACACGATTATGTGGTAAAGCTAAGTGGGGGTGAAAAACGACGATTGTTTCTATTAACCATCTTGATGAAAGCGCCGAACTTCCTTATATTAGATGAGCCAACAAACGATCTTGACATCGAAACCATGTCGGTGCTTGAGACTTTTTTACAATCGTACAAGGGGACTTTGTTAGTGGTGAGTCACGATCGTTATTTTATGGATCGTATCGTAGATCATTGTTTTGTGAGTAGTAAAGGGAAAGGCGAATGGCAAGATTTTCCGGGTAATTACTCCGATTATCGAGAGTATTTAGATTTACAAGAACAAGCCTCGAGAGAAGAGGAAAGTAAAAGCTCAAAGATCCAAGCGAACAAGTCAAGCCTTTCGATAACGAAGGAACAAACCAAAAAGAAACGAAGCTATAAAGAGCAGTACGAATTAGATCAAATTGAAAAAGATATCCCTCAGTTAAAAGAGAAAATTCAAGTGATTGAAGAAAACCTAAATCAGCAGACTACGGATTTTGAGAAAATCACTGAATTGAGTGAGGAATTGGGAGCATTAAAAGAAGAGCTAGATAAAAAGGAGTGGCGGTGGCTCGAGCTGAATGAGGATTAAAAAGGGTTCTTTTACTCAAAAAGTTGTTTTTTTGCGGTATGACTAAACATGCATACGTATTTCCTGGTCAAGGTTCTCAGTTCGTTGGTATGGGAAAAGATTTGTACGAAGAATCAAATTCTGCCAAGGAGT